>JADHTX010000007.1 GCA_016784875.1 Methylobacter sp. | reverse complement strand
GATCATCCCACATTACATCAATTTTATTCATCACCACGGCTAAGCCCTGCTTACTGCCGCCACGATTATGACAAACATGGTTACGCCACATTTCCAGGTCGCTTTTAGTAACGCCGGTATCGGCAGCGAGTACGAAAATAATTGCCTGAGCGCTGGGCAACATATTTAGGGTGAGTTCCGGCTCAGTTCCCAATGCATTTAAGCCGGGAGTATCCAATATCGATAAACCCTCTTTTAATAACGGATGGGGAAAGCTAATCAAGGCATGACGCCAGCAAGGAATCTCAACTTTTTCCGGGTTAATGATACCTTGCTCTGCTGCTTCACGTTCATTCCACAAGCCCAGCTTATCGGCAACTTCCCGATCTACCTGTTTGGTAGCAACCAGCTCCTTAAACGCCTCCTGCATTTGTGTGGGCGATGTACAGTCAAGATCAATCTGCGTCCAGCGATCCGGATTTTTCTTAAACTCAACCAGTGAAATGTCTTCAAGACGACTTTCGATATTCAGCAATCGAATATAATTACCGCCTTTTTCATCATGAAAAAGCTCGGTAGGCGACATAGTGGTGCGTCCTGGCGAAGATGGAAGCAATCTGACTCCTGTTTCAGCAAAAAACAGGGAATTGATCAATTCTGTTTTGCCGCGTGAAAATTCAGCAACAAAAGCCAGTGTGATTCTGTCCGCTTGCAGACCATTAAGAATATTTAAAATGGTATCGGTGCTATGAGGATCATTCATGCCATAACGACCACGCCATTGGTGATACATTTCTATAGCCTGAACCAGTTTTGCACGCCATTGCGAATATTCGTGCATTTGTTCTTTAAATTCCATATTCCTCATGGCACGCCCTTACTGCGTTCCCATGCGGAGCATGGGAACGAGGATTTTACAAGTTAGTTGAAATGTCAGATGACGGTAATTTTTTGGGTAATTGTAGTCTATATCTTAAGAACTGTTAGCTTAAGATAACTTTATTTTTCAGCTTAGCTTAAGTATTTCTTAAATACCGTAAAGCCCCTGATAAGCTTTTATCGCATTAAGTAAAGAAGTATCCTGGTTAATATCATTATTTAAATAGTCGATAATATTTGCCAATGTAATGATTGCAACCACCGGCATTGCAAATTGGCCCTCCACTTCAGAAATAGCAGAAACATTATTTTGGCCCTTTTCCTGCCTGTCCAGCGCAATTAATACGCCTGCCGGTATTGCCTGAGCGTTTTTTATAATGTCTACAGATTCCCGAACTGAAGTGCCGGCAGTTATCACGTCGTCAAGTATCAGCACTTTGCCCTGTAGAGGAGCGCCCACAAGATTGCCGCCCTCACCATGATCTTTTGCTTCTTTCCGGTTAAAAGCAAACGGAATATCTTCTCCGCTTAGTCGGGCGTAAGCAATTGATGTGGTACTGACCAATGGAATACCTTTATAAGCAGGCCCGTAAAGTATATCCGGCTTAATACCGGATTGAATCAATGCCTGAGCGTAAAATTCGCCTAATTTTCCTAATTGAGCACCGGTATTGAATAAACCGGTATTGAAAAAATAAGGACTGGTACGGCCTGATTTCAACTGGAATTCGCCGAATTTGAGTACGCCGCAATCCAGTGCATAAGAAATAAAGTCTTTTTGATAAGCAAGCATGATAATTATGAAGAGTAAGTTTGCAGGGGTTAATGAATGAATTTTTCCAAAATATTGTCCAGAAAATTCCAGCCTTGTTCTGAGCAATAATAATGATTATTTTGTTGGACAAGCAAGTTCTGTTGCACACAAGCGGACAAAGCAGGCTCCAGCGTAGCCGACGCAAGTCCGGTGCGTGCTTGATAAGCTTCCAGCGTAAAGCCCTGTCTAAGGCGCAAATGATTCATGATAAATTCTAAAGGCAGCTCAGCTACTGATATAACATCGCCCCCGCCGTTTTGCTGTGAATCTTTTAAATACTGTTCCGGGCTTTTTGCTTTAAAACTGCGAATAATTTGATTCGGTAATACTTGACTGATTTTCCCGTGAGCGCCCGCACCTATACCCAAATAATCTCCAAACTGCCAATAGTTTACATTATGCCGACATTGCAAGCCTTGTTTACTGTAGGCAGAGACCTCATATTGCAGATAATCATGATCTGCTAATATTTGCTGGCAGTGTTTTTGTGTAGTAAAGATGGTTTCATCATCAGGCAGTTTGGGCGGGAACTTATAAAACCAGGTATTGGGTTCCAGCGTTAACTGATAAAAAGAAATGTGAGTAGGCTTAAGGCTTATAGCGGTTTCTATATCCATTTTGCTGCTATCTGGACTTGCACCCGGCAAGCCGAACATCAAATCCAGATTGAAATTATCAAAACCTGCCTGATGGGCAATCTCGGCTGCATGAATAGCTTCCTGCGCCGAATGAACGCGACCCAATTTTTTTAATATGGAATCGTTAAAACTTTGTATGCCGATCGATAATCGGTTGATACCCAGATCCCTGAACTCAGCAAACTTTTGGCTTTCAAAAGTACCGGGGTTGGCTTCAAGCGTAATTTCCAGTGATTCTTTAAGCGCCAGTTGTTGCTCTATGCCGCGCAATAAACAATCAATCGATTCGGGTGAAAACAAACTGGGCGTACCGCCGCCGATAAAGATGCTACTGACCGGCCTCATAATATTATACCTCTGAATGTCGACGGCTAAATCATTCAGCAACGCAGTTATATAGGCCGATTCAGGCGAATCAGCTTTAATCGCGTGTGAATTAAAATCACAATAAGGACATTTTTGAATACACCAAGGGATGTGAATATAAAGGCTAAGCGGCGGCAAGAGATTTTTTACTATATGGTTTAAAATAGCCGTCAGTTTACCACGCAAGCGATTGATGAATACACTGTAAACGATACCGATTTTAGTGGCTGACCTTGTCTCTACGCCTTAGGCCAGGACAACCACTTGCGCTTAACCCTACAATATTTTATAGCGAGAAACATATGCGACTATTACTGGTTGAAGACGACGAAATACTGGGTGATGGACTGGTTGAAGGCTTAAAAATGGAGGGCTATGCGGTTGATTGGCTTACCAACGGCAAACTTGCCAACGAAGCCCTGAAACTCAATAGTTATGAACTGATCGTACTAGATCTAAACTTGCCGGATATGGAAGGTCTGGATATTTTGAAAGCGTTAAGAACGCGCAAAGATGAAACGCCGGTGATGGTCTTAACCGCTAAGGATACAGTCCCTGATCGCGTCCTAGGCTTAGATAGCGGAGCTGATGATTTTGTCATTAAGCCGTTTGAACTGGATGAAGTCTGCGCAAGGTTAAGAGCTTTGGCCAGAAGAAACGAAGGCCGTAGCGTTCCCAATATTGAATATAAGGGGATTATTTTGGATCCTGCCTCGCACCAAGTGACCTGGAACAATGAAAAAATTGATCTGTCACAAAAAGAATTTGAAATACTGAGCTTTTTAATGAGCAATATCGGCAAGGTTATTTCCCGCGCCCGACTTGAAGAAAGCTTGTATTCCTGGGATTCGGATGTGGAGAGCAATACAGTGGAAGTTCATATTCACCATTTGAGAAAAAAACTCGAACCATCCATTATCCGCACCGTACGAGGTGTGGGTTATATTATCGATGAAGATTAATGAACTATTCGCTACGCCAACTGTTATTGTTTAGCCTGCTTTCCGCATCGATGTTGATCTGGGGAGTGACTGCCTACATGAGCTATAAAGTCACCCGCGACGAGGTTGCCAGCCTGTTTGACGCCGAATTGGCGCAATCGGCAAAAGTCCTGCATGTGTTTGTCGAAAGCCTGGTGCGGGAAGGTTCGCTATCCAAGCATTGGGCGCAAGCGCAAACCGATAGACGCCTCCACGTCAATACCCGGCGTAAACGTAAACCTCAAAGCGCCTTCCAGCTCTGGTCTAAAGGAGACGGCTTATTGTTGCGCTCGGAAAACTCACCTGAATTTGCGGTACTTGGGTTCAATAAAAAAAACATTGACGATCAATTATGGGACGTATTCGACGGCCTTTTGGAATCAACCACTTTAGGTCACAAATACGAAAGAAAAGTCGCTTTTCAGCTATGGTCCAAAAATGACGGCTTATTGCTGCGCTCGGAAAGCGCGCCATCGTTTGCCTTTTCCCCTACAGCTCAGGGTTTCAGTGAAACCGAAATTGATGGACATCTGTGGCACGTATTCAGTATTGCCAGCTCAAACGGTGAATATATTATTCATGTCGGCCAAAAAGAAGAGATTCGCGCCGAATTAACCGATGAATTATCCGCGCAATTGGTCATGCAATTCTTGGTCGGCTTACCGATATTAGGCATCGTTATTTGGATTATCGTAGGTCATTCTTTAAAACCGCTTAATCGTCTGGAAATAGCGCTATCCCGGCGAGAAGCGAGCTTCCTTAAGCCGCTATCCAGCAAAAAACTGCCTAAGGAAATTATCCCGGTAGTCAATGAGATCAACAACCTGTTTGTCCAGCTTGAGCAGGCCTTTGAACATGAGCGCCAGTTTACCGCCGATGCCTCTCATGAATTAAGAACGCCGTTGGCTGGGCTACTCACCCAAGCTCAAGTCGCCATGCGTACCCATGATGAGTCGGTGCGACATCAAGCGCTAAAGAGAATAGAACAAGCCGTTAATCGCATGACCTACATGGTACAGCAGCTACTGACTTTCTCACGCATTGAATCCGGCACTGAATTTTTAGCCAAAGAAACAACCGTACTCAGTTATGAAGTCATGCAAACCATTGTAGAACTGGATTCCGAAGCGCATAAAAAACGAATACACATGGAATACGATGAATTTAATGCAGTCCCCATCGTAGCGAACACCTTGCTGATTAATATTTTAATCCGAAATATTATTGATAACGCGATCAAATATACGCCGAATAACGGCATGATCCGGGTTGCCGTAACAGGGACTGAGCGTCAAATGCTACTGTGCGTTGAAGACTCGGGGCCGGGCATCGCGCCAGATCAATATGAAAAATCTCTAAAGCGATTTCATCGTTGTGTAGAAACCGCCAATAAAACACAAGGTACCGGACTTGGTTTTTCGATAGTGCAGCGCATTGCAACGATACATGGAGCTGAACTTGTCTTGGCCGAGTCCGACTTGGGCGGTTTGAAAGTTACCGTGGCATTTCCCTTACCGACAAGGGCAGTAGCTAAAAAAAATGTTGGCAAATTAAACTTTTTTACGATCAAAAAAAATGTTTAATCTCGAAATATAACGTAATTATCTTCGCATTCCCCGTTCGCAAGAAACCCGACATATTAATCCCGGATAGGATTAAACTGATTATATTAAACAACCTTGGAAAACTAACATGAAAGCAGGCATGATTGGCTTGGGGGCGATGGGCATTGGCATGGCAAGGAATATGGCTAATGCTCGATTGTTAACCGGCGTTTATAACCGCACAACGGCAAAGGCGCAAAGCCTTGCCAAAGAGTTAAATATCACAGCCTTCGATCAGCCGGAAGAGCTCGCCGCAAATGTCGATATTGTATTGATTTGCGTCTCTGCCGATCTGGATGTGCTGGCAATAGTTGATTCGATAGCTAAAACCGTCAAGCCAGGTACTATCGTCGTCGACATGTCTACCGTCAGCAGCGATACCGCTAGGCAAGCCGCCGTTATGCTGGCCGAAAAACACGCGATTTTCCTCGACGCTCCGGTATCCGGTGGCGTTGAAGGAGCCAAAAACGGCACGCTGGCGATGATGGTCGGCGGCGACCCGAATGCCCTGAAAAAAGCCCGCCCGGTACTGGAAGCCATGACCGGACGCATTATGCACATGGGGCCAATCGGTTTCGGTCAAGCCACCAAGGCGGTCAACCAAATCATGGGCGCGGGCATCAATCAGGCTGTAACCGAAGCATTAGCTTTCGCACAGTCTCAAAACCTGCCGATGGATAAGGTGATCGAGGTGATCTCCGGCGGCGCATCAGGCAACTGGTTTTTACAGCATCGCGGCCCGACCATGGTCAGAGACGTCTTTGCTCCCGGCTTTAAACTTGCACTGCACCATAAAGACCTGAAAATATGTCTAAGCATGGCTAAACAATCCGGCGTATCGACCACGCTAATTGACATGACGATTGCTGATTACGAGCGGTTAATGGCAGAAGGTCACGGCGATGAGGATATTTCCGCACTTTACAGACTGAAAGCAGTAGATTCGGATTGATAATTAACCTAGACCTGTTAAAGTCAGCTTTGCTTTAACTTTTTACAGGGAAATAGCAATGTCTGATTATAAAAAATACCAATGCGGCGTTTGCGGTCATATTTACGATGAAGCGGAAGGCGATCCTGATTCCGGCATCGCGCCGGGTACCTTATGGAAAGATATTCCCGATGATTGGCGTTGCCCGGAATGCGGCGTAGAAAAAAGTGAATACGATTTGATGGCTAATCAATCCTAATCGGAGCACTGTATGCAGATTGTTATCATTGGTTCAGGCGTAGCCGGAGTCAGCTTTGCCGAAAAGTACCGCATGTTATCGGCCGACACCGAAATTACGTTGGTCACCAGGGAGCATGACGGCTACTATTCGCGGCCGCTCCTGTCCCGTGGCTTTAGTAGGGCCGATATCGAACAGTCCATCATTCTGAAACCCTTTGATAAACTACGCGAAAACAATATCCATGTACTCGGCGGCGCTGAGGTAACGGCCATTAATCGGGCCGATAAATCCATAGCCATCCTTGTCAGTAGCCAGGAAAAACAACTGCACTACGATAAATTGATACTGGCTCAGGGATCTGCCGCGTTTATTCCGCCGCCATTCAGGCCTTATGAAAAGCTGTTTTTTTGCCTGAACAGTCTGGTTGACCTGAAAGCCTTGCGACAATTCAGGCAAGGATTTTTAAATCAAAACCAACAACCTCACTGGGCAATTATCGGCGGCGGTTTAATCGGTTGCGAAGTGGCGTCCGATTTGGCGGCTGCGGGTGATAAAGTTACCCTGTTTCATGCAATGGATCGGTTAATGGAGCGCCAACTGGTGGACGAGGATTCGGCGTTGTTACTTAATGTTTTACAGAATGCCGACGTGAAGGTGTTGTTAAATCAGGCTGTTCAGGAATTTATTCAGGCTGGCGACAAGGTTTGCGTAAGGACCGAGGTGACGGCTAAGTTTGACGGACTGATAGTTGCCTGCGGCTTTAAACCGCGCACCGAATTGGCTCAGCTTGCAGGACTTGAAACAGACCGCGGCATCAAGGTCAATCAATATTTGCAGACCAGTGACGAGTCCATTTACGCACTGGGCGATGTAGCTGAATTACCGAACGGCAAGCTTTACGCCTTTATTTTACCGATACGCAGTCAAGCTTTATGGCTGGCGGAATTCCTATCCGGACAAAAACAAAATCGCATCAGTTCCCTACCGATTGCGACAACTCTGACCTCCATGGATCAAAGAGAAGTCGAAGCTTGGACACCGCCGATTTTCACCACTAAAGCCAAAGTGCATGGTTTTGAGGCGGTTCATCCGTATAATGTTTAAATATGCAGAATTTTTGCAGTAAAAAATTTATGCTCGACCGCTTACTATGACCCAGAATCGCTACTCTGCTGAAGAATGCGCCGCCATCTATCGAGCCATTTATGAACGCCGCGATATGCGCCATTTTTTGCCCGACCCAATCGACCCCGAGCTTTTGCTCCGCCTGCTTGATGCCGCGCATCATGCGCCTAGCGTCGGTTTTATGCAGCCGTGGCGATTTATACGCATCAGCTGTCCAGAGCTTCGAAAAGCCATACACACACTGGTCGAACAGGAGCGTGTCCGTACCGCCAAGGCTTTAGAAGAACGCGAAGACGAGTTTATGAAGCTGAAAGTGGAAGGCATACTGGAATGCTCGGAAGTGCTGATTGCCGCCTTGTGCGAACAGCGCGAACAATATATATTCGGCCGTCGCACTCTGCCGGAAATGGATCTGGCGTCGTTGTCCTGTGCTATCCAAAACATGTGGCTGGCGGCACGCGCAGAAGGCATCGGCCTAGGTTGGGTATCGATGTTTGAACCGAAAGCATTGAAAAACCTGTTAAACATGCCGGAAGACAGCGAACCATTTGCCGTTTTATGCCTCGGTCATGTCGATAAATTTTACGACAAACCGATGCTGGAACAACAGCAATGGGCAGACCGTAAAAACCTTAAAGATTTATTATTTGAAAACGTTTGGAATACACCGTGCCGTTAAAATTTATTATTCCCCCGCTCAAATCTACAATTAGTGCCGCCTTACAAGCCAAAATCGATCAGAAAACCAAGCCGCAGGGGTCTTTGGGCCAACTGGAATCCCTGGCGTTACATATTGGCCGCATTCAAAACAACCTCACCCCGCAATTAAATAAACCGTGCATCCTTATTTTTGCCGGCGATCATGGTATTGTTGATGCCGGAGTCAGCGCTTATCCGCAAGCGGTGACCGCCCAAATGGTCGTTAATTTTTTGGCTGGCGGAGCTGCAATCAGTATTTTTGCACGGCAACACAACATTGACTTATTGATTGTCGACGCGGGAGTCAATGCTGATTTTGATAACCATCCCAAGCTGATTGACGCAAAGATACGTAAAGGTAGCCAGAATTTTTTAAACAATGCTGCGATGAGCGCCGAAGAGTGTAGCAAAGCGCTGCAAGCGGGAGCCGGTCAGGTTTTTCGTCAATATCAAAGCGGTTGTAACTGCATAGGTTTCGGTGAAATGGGTATCGGCAACTCCTCATCCGCCGCAGTATTGATGCATAGATTAACCGGTCTGTCGCTTGTGCGCTGTGTAGGTCGCGGCACCGGTTTAAATGATGGGCAATTACAACATAAGGTCACCGTATTGCAGCGGGCATTGAACCTGCATAAAGGCGCAACCGAGCCATTATCTATACTCGCCACTTTCGGCGGCTTTGAAATCGCCATGATGGTCGGCGCCTATCTTAAAGCCGCCGAACTGGGCATGATTATTTTAGTCGATGGTTTTATTGCCTGCACCGCACTGTTAGTCGCTCATAAACTGTATCCTCAAGTGCTGGATTATTGCATATTCAGCCATATTTCCAGTGAACAAGGGCATCAGGCTTTATTGCATCAATTTAATGCAAAACCGTTGCTTAATCTTGGATTACGCTTGGGCGAAGGTTCCGGCATTGCAATCGCTTACCCGCTATTACAATCGGCAATAATGTTTTTGAACGAGATGGCTACGTTTGCCGAGGCTGGGGTTGATCATTAAAAAGGACGATCAACTCAAACCCGTGAATGGTATGAAACGCAACAGAAAAATAGCGTTATCGCCATGGCGCGCTTACATCGAAAACCCGATTATTGTATAGATAGGACATAGCAACCATGCCCCATCTGAAATCGTTCCTATTGGCTCTCAGCTTCTACACCCGCCTGCCTCATCCTCAAACATTGGATTACACGCAGTTGCCTCAGGCGGCCGTTTTTTTGCCGTTGATCGGCTGGCTGGTTGGCGGCATCTGTGCCTTCGTATTTTACTTGGCTCATTTGATTTGGCCGCAAACAACTGCGGTGATCCTGGCGCTAATCACCGGCATTTTGCTGACCGGCGCATTGCATGAAGACGGTTTCGCCGACGTTTGCGACGGTTTCGGCGGGGGCATGGACAAACAACGCATTCTGGAAATCATGAAAGACTCCCATATCGGGGTTTACGGATTTATCGGACTGCTGTTAATGCTGTTGTTGAAGTTCAGTATCCTCATTGCAATGCCTGCCGCCGCCGTGCCGTGGCTGTTGCTGTCCGGACACAGTATCAGCCGCTTGTCGCCGCTATTGTTGATGCAGCGTTATAGTTATGCGCGGGAGCATCACAGCAAAGCCTCGGGAGCGGTTTATCAACCCAATTTCCGGGAAATGGCTTTTGCTACCCTCATAGCGTTGTTGCCATTAGCATTATTGCCTGTCTTGTGTGCGCCGACAATCATTCCGGCGCTGCTTACAACAGTAATTCTGGGACATTATTTTTACCGTCGTATCGGCGGCTACACCGGCGATTGCCTAGGCGCAAGCCAGCAAATTTCCGAAACTGTTTTTTATTTAAGCGTGAGTGCCTTATGGAAATTTATTTAATCCGCCACACCCAAACTGCTACCGATCCGGGGCTGTGTTACGGACAAAGCGATATTGCGTTAGCGGACAGCTTTCCCAACGAGATGGCAAACCTGCACGACAAACTGCCCGAGTTCGATGAGGACTGCAAGGTTTTCAGCAGTCCGTTGACGCGCTGCCTGCAATTGGCCGAGACCTTCTCGGATACAGTGACCACAGATACTCGCTTGCAGGAGCTTGATTTCGGCGACTGGGAAGGCAAGAGTTTTGACGCTATCGATGCAGATGTTTTGCAACATTGGACCAATAACTTTGTGAGCGCAGCCCCCCCGAACGGCGAAAACTTTGAAGATTTATACCGGCGTACCGGCGATTTCTGGAACGAACTGTTAAGCGCAGAATCAGAAGCTTCCGCCCCTCGCCTAGATCCTGTAGGTAAAGCCAAACAGGTGTTGGTTATCACCCATGCAGGCGTTATCCGCGCTCTGCTGGCTCGAGCCTTAAACCTGCCGCTAGCCAATTCTTTCCAACTGCGGGTTGATTCCGGTTCCGTGCATAAGCTGCGACAAACTGACGATTACCTTTACATCGAATACATCAATTTATAAATGAACCTAGCAGAACCATTTCATCCACGAAAAACACAGAAAGCCCGAAAATTTTCTCACTTTAGTAGGGTACGCTGTGCGTACCTTGCTGCTGAATCATTGATCCAGCCTAACGATCTAAAAGATATGCACGGCATACTCTTCAGGACTAGAAAACTGGCGTCCAAAGTCGGCTTTGGTAAATAATGAATCACGGCGGCAATATTTATCAGTTCGCCCGGCGACTCGGTTGCCTGCCTGAACAGGTGCTGGATTTTTCGGCCAACATTAACCCGAAGCAGGCTGTCGATTTAAGTTGTCTGCAACAGGTGCAGCTTACACCGTATGCCGACCCTAATTACGGCTTGTTAAAACAGGCGATCAATCAGCGTTATCCTGTTCCTGATGGTGTTGGCATTGAATTGTTTAACGGCGCAAGCGCAGCTATCTTCGCCCTATTGCGCAGATTGCAACCGAAAGACCTGGTTTTATACACGCCTTTATACGGCGAATATGCGCATATTGCCGGGGAACTGGGGTGTCTCGTGCATAACATCAACCGGTTTGACAATTTATTGGCGGATATTCCTGAACGCAGCACGATAATTTTTGTTAACCCGTCAACGCCGGACGGCCAACTTTACGACCTGCATGAGTTGTTGACAATATGGCAGGCCGCAGATTGCACCATCATTATTGATGAGTCGTTCCTGGATTTTTGCGAGACTGATTCAATTGCCGGACACATAGCAAATTACGACAAACTTTATCTGATCAAATCGTTAAGCAAGTTTTACGGTTGCGCCGGTATCCGTATCGGATTTATCCTAGCGACAAATGCGGCGATAAGCGAACTCAATCGCTTTGAACCGGCATGGAAATTGTCCAGCCTGGACATGGCCTATATGCAGCAGGCGCTGGAAAATACCGGGTTCATTAGACAGACCCGTCAGCAGACTACGCATTTACGCAGTTTACTGCATCAAGCACTGCAAGATTCCGCTTTATTCGATAAGATTTATCCGGGACAAGCCAATTTTTTGCTGGCACGTTTGGCAGACGGCGGCAGCGGTTATCAGTTGCAAGCGCAATTGGAACCTTCACGGATTTTAATCCGTGTCTGCGACAATTTTGAAGGCTTGGATAAAAGTCATGTGCGTTTTGCGGTCAAGAATGAGCAGTCTATTAGCCAACTTGTCCATAGTTTTAACAACGTTAAAAAATAAAAAATTCACTGTGAAAGCACAAAGAAAAAAATCTAAAACTTCGTGTCTTCGTGGTGTATAAATCTCAAATGAATCTATAAAAATGAAACCATTAGCCGTATTCGGCACCAGTTCAGATGCCGGAAAAACCACGCTGGTCATGGCCTTGTGCCGGATTTTTGCCGTTCAAGGCTTAAAAGTCGCCCCGTTCAAAGCGCAAAACGTCTCCAATAACTCAGCCGTCACTAAGGAAGGCAGAGAGATTTCCAGAGCGCAATGTTTACAGGCAGAAGCCGCACGCGTCGAACCAAGTTATCTATTCAACCCGGTGCTGCTCAAATCGCATGGCAATGGTTCGGTGCAAGTGATTGTGAACGGACTGGTTTATCAAAATCAGTCGATTGCAGCCTATTACGCCGAAATCGACAATCTGAAACAGCAGGTTAAACAGGCCTTTTCACAGCTAAGCCGGAACTATGATCTAGTGGTTGCGGAAGGCGCCGGCTCGCCGGTCGAGTTGAATTTGCTAAACAAGGACTTATCCAATACCTTTGTCGCCAACAGTTTCAATACCAAAAATATCCTGGTCGCCGACATTGAGCGCGGCGGGGTTTTTGCGTCGATTTACGGTACCTTGGAGCTGATGGATCCGGTCATGCGCAGCAATCTTATCGGCGTGGTAATCAATAAGTTTCGCGGCGATCGGCGTTTTTTCGACGAAGGCGAAAAAATTATCACCGAACGCTTCGGCGTTCCCGTTTTGGGCGTGCTGCCGTTCAAGCCGCTGAACATCGACATGGAAGATTCCCAGTCGTTGCGCAATTACCGACAACGCCTGATTGATGCCAAAATCCGCGTTGCAGTAATCGCCTATCCGGGCCTGAGTAATTATAACGATCTCGATGTGTTGATGGGCGATCCCGAGCTTTATGTCGAACTGATCCACGATTACCGTCCGCTTGAAAGCTTCGATATGGTGCTGTTACCGGGCAGCAAAACCGTGATCCGCGATATGCAATGGCTGAAAAACCAAGGTTTGTTCAAAGAAATTCAACAATGCAATAAGCCGGTATTCGGCATTTGCGGCGGCTATCAAATGCTCTGCCGGAGTTTACACGACCCCGATGCGATAGAGCATGAGACGGCGATTATGGAAACCGGATTAAATTTTATCGACGATACGGTACTTTACCAAAGCCCTAAAATACTCACCCGAGGACAGTACCAGTTGTTTTCGTACGTCGGCATCAACGGCTATGAAATCCATTGCGGACACATGGACAAATACCCGCTGTATTATCAGAGCGACCGGCTATCCGGAACCCATGTGCATGGTATTTTCGATCACGACGCGTTCCGCACCGCTTACTTTAAAGCCATCAATCCTCAGTATCAGGGCTATGCCTATGCGCATTATCGCGAGGCAGAGATACAGGGTTTTGCCGACATGGTCGAGGAAAACCTGGATATAGCCGCCATTTTGCAGGCGTTACAAGCTTCATGATGGATCATGGATAAAAAATCCGCTTAAACCCGCCTAATCAGGCGTTCCATTTTTTCTAACTGCTGAGTAATTACCATGTTTTTTGAATTGGCGGCTTGGGCGTATCTTATCGATATATTTTTTGGCGAATTCCCCTGTAAACACCCGGTGGCATTGATGGGCGATTTCATCAGTGCGTTTGAACGGCGCTTTTACAGCGACCGAATTTTATTCGGCGCATTTTTGGTAATCGGCTTAATCGCATTGACCTTATTGATCAGCGTCACCCTGGTTTATCTATGCAGCTTTTTTCCGCCGTGGTTATCTGTGCTTGTGTTGGCGATATTCGCCTCCACCGGCTTGGCCATGAATATGCTGCACGAGAGTGTCGCCGCTCTGCTAAGTGCCGACCAACCCAGACAGGCCTTAAGCTATCTGGTCAGCCGCGATACCCAAGACATGACCGAAACCGAGATTTATAAAGCAGGCCTTGAAACCTGGGCGGAAAATCTCAGCGACGGCGTCGTCGCGCCGCTGTTTTATCTGCTCTTGTTCGGCCTACCGGGGATTGCCGTGTATAAAGCCATCAACACTATGGATTCGATGATTGCCTATAAAACCGAACGGTATTTTTATTTCGGAAAAACAGCGGCAATAGTGGACGATATAGCCAACTACATTCCTGCCCGGTTGACGGCGTTGCTGATTGTATTATTAGCAAAAGATAAACAACGTGCCTGGCAGTGCCTTAAACAAGATGGCAACAAACTGGAAAGCCCCAATGCCGGCTACCCCATCGCGGCAATGGCCGGAGCCTTAGGCATTGCTTTGGGCGGCGATGCCAGTTACCACGGACAAATTAAGCATAAACCCACACTGGGTTTGCCCATCAATCCGGTCGATAAACCGGCATTAGCCAATGCATTGCAAATGAAAACCAATATTAATCTTCTGGTTCTGGGAATTTTAACAATTGGAGCCTTACTGTCATGAAAACACTGTTTATAGGGGGTATCAAAAGCGGCAAGTCCCGGCTGGCGGAAGCTTATATTTTAAAGCAAGCCGACACAAATAAGCCTTATTATCTAGCGACAACTGAGTTTTTTGATGATGAAATGCGAACACGAATCCTGATTCATCAACAACGCCGCCAAGATTTATTTGTCACTATCGAAGAACCTGTTAAATTGTATGATGCATTGCAAAAATGCCAGGGGCCGGTGCTAATTGAATGTGTGTCAATGTGGCTGAACAACCAGCTTTATCACCAAATCCCCGAAGTAAAAATCTTGCAAGAACTGGAAGCAGTGCTACAGTTAACTTATGATATGGTACTGGTTCATAACGAAGTCGGTCTAAGTGTTATTTCCGACAATCGTCTGGCACGGCAATTTGTCGACTTGTCCGGTAAAGCCGCCCAATTAATGGCTCAGCATTGCGATCACGTATTTTTTTGCAGTGCGGGTTTAGAAATGAAAATGAAATAGACGCTTATAAAAGCAATATTTTGTAACCTCTTTTAAATCAGTGTCATCCGTATTTTTATAAAATCCATTTCCGCTCCACATCGTTTAATAAAAAAGAGACCACCGTGAAAAATACAGGCTGTAAACGTTTATTTAAACTAGCATTGGCATTGGCACTTACCGGATGTGCCGGCAACCCGGCGGTTAAAACCGACAGTCCTTATCACAACCATGCCACTACTATCCCCGACCAAGCCCTACCCTATCAGGCCCAAAACATAACCGGAACTTACGCCAACTCATTGCCGTTGAAAAACTTTATTCGGCACATGGTACTGGAACACCACTTTTCGGAAAGCTATTTGAACAGTTTGTTTTCCAAGGCAAAACGTTTGAATTATGTCATCCGTCTGGAAACGCCGCCGCCATATCACGGCCCAAAACCGACTCACCCCAAGGTGGGAGGCTGGACACGTTATCGCAAACAATTTATTACCGAAGCACATATCAATAATGGCGTAGCCTTTTGGAGCAACAATGCGGATGCAATCCAAAAAGCCAGCGTAACTTACGGCGTCGATCCCGAATATATCGTTGCTATTATCGGCATAGAAACTTTTTTTGGTCGCAATGTAGGAAAAACACGCACATTCGATGCTTTAACTACGTTAGCATTCGATACCCAACGGCGCGCCAAGTTTTTTACTTCAGAGCTGGAAAATTTTTTGCTGATGACCCGAGAAGAAGGCTACGAGCCGCTTAAACCAGTCGGCTCCTGGGCTGGTGCAATGGGTTTAGGTCAATTTATGCCCAGCAGTTTCCGCAGTCTGGCGGTCGATTTTAATAACGATGGGCATCGCAACCTCTGGGATAAATTTGATGCAATTGGCAGTGTAGCCAATTATTTTTCACATAGCGGTTGGCAAAACAACATGCCGGTAGCAGAAAAAATCAAAGGCTATAGCGGCGGGTCGACCATTGAACTAAGTGCCAAGAAAGGTAGCGAGTACTGGCGCGTCCATCCTAATTTCAAAGTAATCAAGAAATACAATAATAGCGACAAATACGCGATGGCGGTGCATCAATTGGCTCAGGCGATTAAGCAACGGCGGTTATAAGCCATTGATTTTAGTTTGCCTGCGTAACATCAGTTAAGAAAAAAGTAACACTTGTTCCCTATTACGACCAATACTCGTAATAGGAAAAACAAGCCCTCAATTTTTTGGCAACGAATTAAAGCATACTCACTCCAAGCGCAGACATGCTCCGCTCTACGATGTTTCCCCACATTGTCGCTGCAGGATGGGGAGAGTAGTTACGAAAAAAACATAAGCAGAAATCGCTATCTGCTCGTATTTTTTCACCGGAATATTTCTATCCGATCATATCCTTTCTCTTTTTGTCATAGAGGAGCAAGAACCCTATCCAGACGATTAATTAATTTAGTAATAAACCTGTAGTCGCTCAGCCAAACTAGTTCTCTCCCGCCCCATTTCATGCTGCATACAGGCAACTCGTAAAAGCATTTAATTCCCTACGCCGCATGCTTGCGTTAGACGCCTCATAAATATTTAGTGATCTATAATTTTATAACGCTGTAACTCCTTGAAATATAATGCACTTGCCTGTCTTGATAAATTACATTATAAAATATAATTAACTTATTGTTTCAAAAAGTATTTTTTTATGAAAAAATAACAAAAAATTTTGATTGAGAGCCCCGCTTCATTTAAAACAATAAGGAACATAAAGATGAAAAAACTAGAGTTTTCAACAATAAGTTTAGATGACTACGCTAAAATTTATAATGAGATGACTAATCAAGTACGTCATGAGTTGGATTTAGAAATTTTCTTTACAGGCGATCATCCCGAATTCGGAAGAATTACTTTATATCAACCGGGATCAGTCAAAAAAGCAATGTTGCTTCAGCATGGTACTGTTGGATTAGAAAAAACAGGAAGCTATTGATTTTAGAATTTTATTGGCCATCAATTACCCTAAAAGCTATTTACTCAGAGTCTATCAAGACTGCTTCAGTCGCTAGATAAAGGATAGTAATTGCATAATCACAGCAACGTTTCCACAACATTGCACTCTCCGGAGATCAAACCAAGAAGTCGTTTTTACTGAAATACGAAGAACAATTAGCTAGCGCGATGTCAATTCAATAGGCATGAAGCCGGTCAACCGGCTAAACTGGAATAATCTGGATTATTAACCAAGTTGATGACCGTCTTCTTGCTATGGCAAAAACCTGTCCTTACCTTCCCTCATGAACTCAATACCATCAACAATATACGCAGAGGCCCCGTGTTCAACCAACTAGGTTCACACCGGCAAGAGGTATTTGGGAATTATTCGGTAATTTTTAACAGCCAGCCGCCATCGCCTTTACAATTGCTTTGACCCTCAGCAGTAATTGCGATTCTAGCGTATACGCCCTTTAGCGACATAGGAATCGTTCCACTTACCTGAAAACCGCTTTTGTTTTTCGGAATGACTGTGAGACTAGTGGGTAGGCCTTTTACTGTAACCTTGATGGTGTTCGGCAGCGTGTTTGCAGATGCCGAAAAAGAAAAGACGGCTCCTGCAGCAACTTCTGTATTTTCCGCTGGAGAAAAATCGGTAAATTTGGGTTTTATGCAGGATTTTGAGCTACTGCTGCTACCGTAAGCCCATGAATTGCTGGTCACGATCATTAAAACTAAAACCCACAGGTAATTATATTGTTTCATTATCATGCCTCATCGTGTTATTGAAGTGCTTTATATGTTTTTTGTCGCCGGTGATTTACAGTGATCTATACAAGATAAACGATCAACCAGGTATTCAAAGGTATTTTTCTGCGATTAGTCGTGGCCGGATGTAACAGGAAGCATTCAGATCCTGAACGATTCCGATAGTAGTCCCAAGTTAAACTGAACGCAACAAGACAATTTAAAGGAAGCAGTGTGATTGCAGATGTAGATTCTCCTTAACGTGGATTATTTCTATCCACAGCTCATTATCGATACGCACGACTCGCCAATTATCATATTGAGCAGTTTTTATGCATTCCATCTTCACACGGCAATCGGTAGATCTATCCAATTTGAATTATAATTGACATAATTTTTAGTGAATTGGAATAAACATGCGGCAAACTATTAAGGCAAAACACGAGCTTCGCTTGTATGAGCTTAAAAAAGCGGTGAACGATTTTCTTGAGTTCACTGACAATTTAACGCTACTTCAGTCGGTTAATGAAAAAGCTCAAGAAATGGCGCAGGTGGTTGATATGTTGCAACAATTATTACAACAAGGTTTGGTTGCCAATAAACTGGTTAAAGCGGTTAATGCTTCCGAGGCATCGACGCTGCTTGATGAAATTGTTGATGCCGATGCGGTAAGCGAGTTGGAAGCTTATATGTTGTCGGCGGCAGAAGGTATTGAGGATGCCGATGTCACTCAGTTTTTAACCGAAGTCATGGACAAGGTTGAACGCAAATATAATCTGTTGCTTGAAAAAGCGCATGCTTATAATGCTCTACTTAAAGGCTAGAAAACTGTTCAAGAATAGAGTTTTGGTGGGCGTAAAATGTATTATCAAGATAAAACTTTGGAATTGGCCTCCATCTATGTAACATCGACATTATCTATTGCTTCAAATTGACTGAATTCCCCGACCTTTTACCTAAAACCGTGTTTGTAGCTAAATACCCAAATTCCGGACAAACCCCATGACAAGGCGGATAATCAACTGCAATGCCCATGATGTTGACCTTTCATGAATGCCATTAAAAAAAACATTCAATTACTGGACTTTACTTTTTCAAAGACTCTGCTCTTTGCTGGTGTAAATGATTATTACTGTCTGGTGAACTTGTAGAGCATGAGCACTACAAATCCCATTGGTGTTTTCGATTCTGGCGTTGGCGGATTATCGGTCTTGCACGATATTCGCAGGACACTGCCAAATGAAGATCTGTTATATGTGGCTGATTCTATCCATGCACCGTATGGCGATAAATCGCAGCAATTTATCGAAGCCAGGTCGATTGCGATTACAGAGTTTTTAGTGAGTCGAAATGCCAAGGCTATCGTCGTTGCCTGCAATACGGCAACGGGTGCAGCGGTAACGGCATTACGCTCAAGGTTTTCTGTACCGATTATTGCAATGGAACCGGCGGTAAAGCCGGCTGCTGTTAATACCAAATCAGGGGTTATCGGCGTTCTGGCTACCAGCCGAACATTGGTTAGCGACAATTTTGTGCAGTTGTTTTCGCAATATGGCGCTGATGTTGAGATATTGGGGCAAGCTTGCCCAGGGTTAGTCGAACAAGTGGAAGCGGGGGATCTGTCCGGCGACAAAACACGGTTGTTGCTTGAACAATATGTGTTACCGTTACTAGAGCGTAGAGCTGATACGCTAGTGTTAGGCTGTACCCATTATCCGTTTTTGGCACCGTTGATACGGGAGATAGCTGGACCAAGTGTGACAGTAATTGACTCCGCTGCCGCCGTTGCGCGGCAACTATACAAACGGCTGGAAACGGGCAATTTGTTGGTTGATGCGGACAGGGTGGGTTCGGAATGCTTTTGGACGAGCGGATCTCTGAATAAATTACGGCCATTGGTTGCCCATTTATGGCAAACAGATGTCGAGGTATATGCTTTGCCAGCATATTTCGTCAACGTTGACCGGAATAAGCTTATTTGAGTCTAAACGAGAACTCATGTCTCCGGCAAATATCCCAATATCCGCCGAAAATCTTATCTCGCTCTATACCTTTCGACTCGCTTCATAACCGACTTATCGGGGCTTGATCCGGCCTATGTCGATTTGATCAAAACTATTCACTTGCCGGTGTTCGGCTTGCGAGTCGGGTGCGCAGTCCCGAGTCAACCAGACTGTTTCAAAACCTGCGGCTTTGGCAGCATCCAGCTCTTCTTTTATATCCGATAAAAATAACAGCTGCTGTGCCGGTATCGCAAGCTGTACGGCTATGTTGTCATACGATTGCTGTTCTTTTTTGCCGCCGACATGGGTATCGAAATAGCCGGAAAATAGCGGCGTTAAATCGCCGTATTCGGTATGGGCGAACAACAGTTTTTGCGCGTAAACCGAGCCGGATGAATAAACATATAAATCCAGCCCACCTGCTTTCCATGCCTTGAGATTTACTGCCGCATCAGGATACAAATGGCCTTTAAAGTCGCCCTGCCGGTAACCGGCTTCCCATATCATGCCTTGCAAAGATTTTAACGGCGTGACTTTTTTATCTTCGTCTATCCACTGAATCAGCTGGACGATGATTTGCCCGGTAGACAATTCTGAGCCGACTTCATCGCAGACATCTTCCAGCAGGGTTTTAACTTGCGGATCGTTTGCATGGCTGCGAACATAGTCAGCCAGATTGGCCCGTGCATACGGAAATAACACCTCTTTAACAAATAAAATCGATGAGGTTGTACCTTCAATATCGGTGACGATGGCTTTAATCATAAGAGTTCGGCAACATATTGATCAAAAGTCGGGAATGATTTGGCTATGTCGCTACCGGTAAAATCGGCCACCCAACCGTCCGGGGTGGTAAATAAGCGAATGCATTTAAAGCAGGGATTTTCACCCATATCGAACCAATGCGTGGTGTTGGCAGGTACGCTGATTAAATCGCCTTGTTCGCACAGCACGGCATACACTTTATCGTCAACATGCAGATAAAACAGGCCACGACCTTCTATAAAAAAACGCACTTCAAAATCGGCATGAATATGTTCAGCCAGGAATTTTTGCCGAAACGCGGCTTTGTTCGGGTGGTTAGGACTTAAGCTGACCACGTCAACCGATTGAAAGCTGTATTGCTGTTTCAGGCGGTCGATGGAATCGCTATAGGCGGCAAGCACGGTGTCCTGATCGGCATCGGCAGAAAACTCGCAGTTGGCCGTCCAGCGTTCAAACTGCACGCCTATGGCATTGAGCCGGGTCTGGATAGCGGTAAAATCAGTCGATTTCTCACTCAAATCAGGTCGGTTATCAGGGTAAACGGTTAATGCGCTCATGGTTTTTAACTCCTTATAGTCTTGGATAGTCATTGAGCAATGCTTGATTTTAGCGGAGATAACTTAAAGTAGGGCGCGCATGGTACGCCCAACATGAGTCGTAGCCATACAATAGTCGGTATAGACTTCGCCCGACCACGGTTGCGGATTCCTAGCGGCTGATTTTATGCCGATAGCCGCGTTGCTGAAACAGTTTCATAGCTTGCTATGCGCCTGTTTCAGCGCCTTGCTATCGACAAAAATCAACTCGCTATCATTTCCTCAACCGTGGTCGGGCGAAGTATAACTCTACCTCCTGCATCCATGCAGTCGAATTTCGCAATCGAATAAAAATTCCAGCGCCTCAAGATGGCGTAGCGTTTCCTGCACCGATCTGCCCCAGGTGTAAAGCCCATGTCCGGCTATGATGTAGGCAAAAATGGCTTCGTGTTTGTCCAGGTATTGCTCCACTTGTCCTGCCAGCCGGGGGATATTCTGGTCGTTGGTAAAAATCGGTATGACCACCCGGCTTTCGTGGGTATCGATTCCGGCCAAGGCCTTTAACAGTTCGTAATCTTCCAGTACGATTTCGGATTCAAAAAGCCGTGAAGTCAGCGTGGCATTAATCGAATGCGGATGCAGTACCGAACGGACTTCAGGAAATCGTTTATACAACGAGGTATGCAGCATTGTTTCTGCCGATGGTTTTTTGCCGTCCAAGGAGTTTGCGTCACTATCGATCAGCATAATATCATCGAGCTGTAACCGGCCTTTGTGCTTGCCGGAAACGGTAATGGCGATGTTGCCGTCCGGCAGCCGTGCGGAAAAATTTCCGCTGGTAGCCGGTACCCAGCCTTTGCTGTCGATAAAGCGTCCGGCATCAATTAACTGATGGGCTAGAATGAGGAAGTCTTCGGTATAGGTCATTTCTTCGATAGATGATTGTTTTAATGAAACGTTACGGACGGGATGCTATCCCCGGAGCGACATAAACAAAGTTTACGCCTTAACCTTAAGTTGATGCGTTCGGATGGGTTTTTTCCATTCCACCGGCGCTTGCCATTCTTGCACCCACGCGGCAAGATCGGAAGCGGGCATGGGTTTAGCAATGCCGTAGCCCTGACCATGATCGCAGCCCATATGCAGCAAGGCGATGCCGTGCTCAATCGATTCTACGCCCTCCGCGATAACTTCCCGCCGAAACGATTCGGCTAAACCGATAACACCTTGCACGATGGCTAAATCGTCCTCGTCTTCCAGCATATCTCGTACAAAAGTCTGATCGATTTTCAATGTTTCCACCGAGAGATGCCTGAGATAGCTGAGCGAAGAATAGCCGGTACCGAAATCATCCAGGGAAAACTTTACACCTAAGGCCTGGCAGTCTTTAATTACCAGAGAAGTTAGCGATAAATCGGATAAGGCTTGAGTTTCAAGTATCTCCAATTCAAAATGAGTCGGTTTGGTGCTCGGATAGCGTTCGAACGCATAATAGAGTTGAAGGACAAAATCCTCCGCTTGCAATGATTTGGCCGTGATATTGACACTGATGTGAAGTTGCAAGCCCTGACGTTGCCAATACTCCATGTGCTGTAATGCCCTATCGATAACCCAAGCGTCGAGCTTGGTTGCAAAATCATGATTTTCAAGTAGCGGAAGAAAATCACCCGGCATGATTAGGCCGCGCTCAGGATGTCGCCAGCGTATCAACGCTTCAGCACCAAATACGCTACCTTGTCTCATATCGACTTTAGGCTGAAAAAAAAGTTCGAATTCTTCGTTATCAAATGCCTGTTCAATGCGATTTAAAGCCTCGCGATGCGCATGGAGCTGCCGATCGAGTTCCAAATTGTAAATATGAAAACAATTCTTTCCATCTTGTTTGGCCTGATACATTGCTTGATCGGCTTGTCGTAACAGCGTATCCGGGTCGGTGTTATCGTCGACTGGTACTCTTTCATCCATGCAGCCCTCAGGAAAAATACTGATCCCAATACTGGCAGATACTGAAACCGTCTGGCTTCCTATGGCAACCGGCTCGCTGATAACCTGCAGCAGGCGGTGCAATGTCATCTCGCAGTCTTCAACCTTTTCCAGTCCCAGCAACAAGAACACAAATTCATCACCGCCTAATCTGGCGATAGTATCGCCTTCGCGCAGAGCATTTTTAATGCGCAGGGCAACTTCGATCAGCAACTGGTCGCCCGCTTGATGCCCCAGTTTATCGTTAACCGGTTTAAAACCGTCCAAATCAAGATAACCCACGGCCATTAAGCAGTTATCGCGCCTGGTTTGGGCAAATGCCAAATGCATGCGATCCGCCAATAGAATCCGATTCGGCACACCGGTAAGCGGGTCGTAGTGGGCAATAAGCTCCAGTTTTCGTTCTTGTTCTTTAAGCTGCGTAATATCGTTAGACGTACCTATATAATGGGTAATTTTGCCTTGCTTATCGGTAACCGCAGAGATGGTAAGCCATTCGGCGAATATTTCCCCCCCTTTTTTGCGGTTCCAAACCTCGCCGCGCCAGTATCCTTGTTGGTTAATGGCTTGCCACATAACTTCATAGTAGCGCTCGTCATGAAGTCCTGATTTGAGTAAACTTGGTTTTTTGCCCAACACCTCGTCCCGCGAATAACCGGTTATGCTGCTGAATGCCGGATTCAAGTCGATAATGATGCGTTGAGCATCGGTAATCAGAATGCCTTCCTGAGTGCTGGCAAAAACGCTGGCAGCCATACGCTGCTCTTCTTCAACTTGCTTCTGTTTGTTGATTTTGCGTCGTAAACGTATATTCCAGCCGACAATGATACCCAGTAGTAATAAAGCCGATATTGCGTAGAGCAGAACGGTTTGGGGTTTTATGCCGGGGTCATATTTTAAACTCATCCAACGATTCTGGATGGATTCCTTTTCAGACAAAGGAATATCAGCTAGTACTTTGGCGAGTATGCTTGCCAGTTCAGGATTAGCTTTGGTCGCGGCCATTCGGTGCCGACTTTTGTAACCGGTATCCCCGGAAAAACCGAGATTAAGCATACCCTCTTTTTTAATAGCATAATTTGCCGAAGCGGCATCGCCGATATAGGCATCCACCTTGCCGCTACTAACCATAGTCAATGCATCATGTACATTGTTGACAGGAACCACTTGTATTTCGGGATGATCATGCGTTAACAGCTCCTGCATGAAATAGCCTTTTTCCAGCGTTACTTGCTTGCCGTTAAGATGATCCAGCGTACTGATAAAACCGTTATTACTATCGCCGATAATGATAGCCGGGGTATTCAGATAGGCTTCGGTGAAAATTAAATAGCGTTCACGTTCGGGGGTTTTATTGGCATTGGAAAGCATATCCAATTGACCCTGTTGCGCCATTTCAATAATTTCAGCCCAGGATTTATCTTTCACAATCTCCAGTTTTACGCCTAGCCGTTGCTTAATCAAGGCCATATAGTCCGCACTTAAGCCGACATAATTACCATTGGCGTCTATCCATTCATACGGCGCAAAATCCCGGTCTATACCAACGCGAATAACTGGGTGTGCCTGCAACCAAGCCTGTTCCTCCGGGGTAAATTTTAGCATACCAGGCTTTATTTGTGCGTAAACAAACCCATCCATATTACCTGTTGAACTGACCAAACCCAGTTGCAGATAAGTATCGGCGATGCGACGAAAACGGTTGAGGTCGGTCTGGCCGAGCGGAATGGTCTCAGGCACAATCATCTTGACTGTTTTTTGAGCTTCAAAGCGTAAGTGCTCGACGGTAAGCCGACGATCGGGGTTGTACTTGCTCAGAATGATATGGATCAGTTCGTCTTGATGTTTAAGTGCATAATCCCAGCCTTTAAGTGAGGCGCGCAGGAAACGCCGGACCCTTTCAGGGTGCTGGTTTATTTCCTGTTCTGTCGTAAATAGATTGTCGCCCAAGAAATCCACGCCGTAATTGCGAGGGTCGATGATATTGATTTCGATGCCTTTGTTTTTAAAATAGTCAACCTGATCGGTCAGATAGCCAATCAGTGCATCGGTTTTTCCGTTAATCAGGTCGTCTGGATTTAAGGAATTATCCAGGCGGGTAATTTGCTCGTCAGAAATACCCGTTTCATACAGCATCGCCCGTAGCGGTGCATTGTCAAAACTGTCTTCCATTACCCGCTTCCCCTTAAGCTCGTAAGGGCTGACTATGCCGGATGTTTTTAAGGTCAGATAAACCAACGGGTTATGCTGGAAAATAGAGGCTAAAACCACTACCGGTTTGCCGCCAAGCCGCTGTTCCAATAGGCCGGTGTCGGCTACGCCATATTGAGATTCACCTTTTAGAACTTGCGCAATGTTACTGATTTTAGAGCTACGCTCATGGAAAGTGACATCCAGATGTTCTTCCGCGTAAAAGCCTTTTTCCTTTGCTGCATAGTAGCCTGCAAATTGGAAAGAATGTAACCATTTAAATTGTAAAGAGACTTGTTCGGTGGGCTGCGTAACTTCAGCCAATAAGGGGGATGAACTCAGTGCCAGACATAATAAAGTGACTAGCCGAAAAAAGGGCATAAGCATCAGGGTGTCAAAATTTGTGATTCAATCATTTCGGTATAGGTCGTCTGAAATGTAGTATTTACGCTTTTTTTTACAAAAAAATAATTCGTAAAATACGCGAGAAGTATAGTATTGATCAAAATATTTTAAATAGTAACTTGCAACGACTCAAATTTAACTTCTAAGTCGATGCAATTACTATAATTAAAACAGCATACAGAGGACACCGAATTTAACCGGTAAATACTGAATGTAAAAGCCTATTACAAACTTAGCTTCGGTTTTTAAAAATTTGTTTAAATCCGTTCATCATGCCCTATAAGCCTATAAAATCTGTTGGCCGCAGATAACTGCCCTATAAAACATTCTGTTAACGAGGTTAGCGCTTCCCCCAAAGGGTGTCGTAAAGAATTAATGTAACCAGTGGCTCAACTGCTCTTTCCCGGATAAATCACGGATTGCATCTACAGATACAGTTACATGTTAACTTATCCAAAAATTGCTCGGCTGCAAAGGCCTTTGAATGGTTACAATATTAGCTTTTTTGACAGAAATGTCTGGTCTTAACAATTCAGGGGAACATTAATAGCCGACCTGTCGGTCACTCATTAACGGTTAAAACCTAACATTTAGTCACTTACAATTCAAATTCCGCAGGATCAATACCCAATTCCTTGGTTATTTTAATAGCCACCTTTTTTTCGCTGTCATCGAAATTCCCATCCGAAGAAGCAATGCCGATAATCATACGCACCAACAAGCGCGATGCTTGGGAGTTGGACTTCATCTTGGCTAATGCTTCATAAGCTTTCGCTTCACCAATGTCCTTATCGAATTCAAGCTGACCGACGAAATCCTGAAAAGCTTTAATCACATCGCTGGTCGTAAAAATCGACAGCGCATCATGGCTTTCAATAAACTTAATCATTTTTTGCTTTTCTTCGGAGCTCACGCTGCCGTCGGCCATGGCGATTAATGCCGAACCTGCCATTGAGGCATTCAGAAAATCCTTGTTCTTGAATTTTAGCGCCTCTGTTTTTAACTCATTGGCTTTGCTTTTTAATTGGCTTAGAAAACTATCGAAACTCATTGTATTCTCCTGATATTAAGTGGGTTGTTGTAGTTTTTTACTTGCTGCCCGCGACATAATTTAATCCCCAGCCGTAAGCGCGATCCATTTGTTGATGACCTGAAAAATAATCGACCAGCTTGGTGATCTGAAGTTTACCATTAATATTTTCCAGCATCGCAATAGCGCATAAAAACTGGTCGTCACGGTAACTATCGAGACGAATTTCTATATCGGGCTGATTTTTAGCTTTAATGGTAATCACCGCATCGACATGCGACCAGTTCGGTACACCTTCATAAATAAAGGTGTAAATCAAAATCCGCCGAAATTCCGGCAAATGTTTATTGTTGATACGTAATGTTTCGCCGCCCATGGTGCTGCCGCTACGATCATCCTGATCCAGCTCGATAAAGGGAAACTGGTGCAAATTGCCGAAATGATCGCCCAAGGCCTGTACCCCGCCGATCTCACCCTGCTCAAACTCCCACAGACAAGCCAGATCCAAATCGATACCGCCGGATGAGGCTTTACGGAAAAACCCCACCGATTTCACCGGTGTGGCATTCCAATTCAGGTTAATCATGATTTCGCCGGACTCGCCGGTATTTTTTTCCAAAGAAATCGATTGGCCTTTCTTGTCCAGAGTGATCTTGCTCAAATTAATTTTCCCCGCTACGGCAGGAGCAGAAGGCGCAACAGAAGGTGCAGGACTGCTTTCCCCTGCTCCGACATCCACGCCGTAAAACTCCGCTAAAGGCTGCAAACCGCCAATAAACCCCTGACCGACCGCACGAAATTTCCATTTATCCTGATGCCGGTAAAGCTCGGCAACGATCAATGCCGATTCCTGGTTTTGCTGTGTGGTAAGGGAGAAACAGGCAATTTCAATTCCGCTTAAAAAATCCTTGACCAACACGGTCACGTTTTTTAGCCTACTAAAATTTTGTCCTTTTGCTTGCCCATCGGTAATGGTCATTGCCAGCGCAATTTTCTGGATGGCATTGCCGGTGCGGTCAAGGTGCAAGGTAAATCGGCTCTGCTCCGGCTCAAGCAAAACACCTTGCTCGGTTCGGGCGGGTTGATTAAAAAAAATGAAATCGTCATCCGATGATACTTTACCCTGACTGTTCAGTAAAAAAGCGCTGACATCGACAGTTATCTCCGGCGAACCTTGTCCGTGACTGACTGAAACATGAAGCGATGTCGTCGGAAGCGGACAGTTTTGCCCGGCAACCAAATTGATACGATTACTCATTACCCCCCCTTTTTCTTATTATTCTAAGTATTAAAAAACAACTCTGCATATTCCGGCAAGACAAGTGCCGCTCTATCCCCATAATACTTTCGTCTATCGATAATATCCTGCCCCCATTGTTTATGCGTCGCCACTTCACACATCGCGTTGTGCATTCTGAATACCGCCGGAGATGAACTTTGACTCAAGCTAATGGCCATCTCGTAGTCTTCGCTCTCGACGCTGTACATGGCTTCAATAACCGGTACTTGAGTCGGATGAATAGCCGTTTTGCCAATCAATCCATGAGCCAAATCCAGCCGGATTTCCTTTTGTAGAGTGATACTGTCATCCAGGTATTCGAACACCGGCGCTGACAATGAAAACCCGTAAGGTTTAAATACTGTCACCAGTTGCGCGATGACTAGGCCCAATGGCGTGTCATACAAGGTCATCGACCTTGGTCTCCTGATGCCTAAAAGGTTCATCAAGTCGTTGCCGCCGATCCGCAGCATTAATATCCTCTTAAAAATATCATCCTGCGCTAAACCCTGACGCAATTCAGTCATCGCGCCGACATCAAAAACATCCTTGGTTTCCAGCGTTGGCATAACCTTAAAAGAAGTACCCTGTAATTGATCGAAATAAGTATGAAACACATTTGTATTGAATTTAGGCAACACAAAGCCGTCGATTTTTTCAATATCGGGCAGTGCTAACAGCCTTGCCAGTATTTCAGGGTTTCTGGCCCGAATAAAGCGTAATCGTTGCGGCATGCTTCTAAAGCCCTGCAAGCACAGACCCAAGTGACGTAAGCTACTATTTACCTCAGTATGGGATACAGCATCTTCGGTACAAAAAATCATTGAACGTAGAGATTGCAGTTTTTCACCATTAGCACAATCCATAAGATCGCAACGATGCGAAGGCATATACAACGAAGCGCCTAAACTCCAAGGCGAAAATTTATTTTGCGGTATATTCATAAATGTATCTCTCGATCATTGCTCTTGAATTGCTCTGCCTACTGTGAATAAAAAGTGGGTGCCCCCCAATTTGCTGGAGCAGCACGTCAAAAACAGGCGCTTTGCAACGCAAAAGTCCGCTTAGGTTGTTATTATTCCAGTCATGGTTCCGCCGTTATTCGCCCAATTTTACAAGCACTGAACAGCCGGTCAGCCAGTTTTAAAAAAATGTAATTTTGCCGGATGTAAGATATTTGGCTGCATTTCAAATCTTGCGCTAATAGCTTGCCATGCTTGCAAGCGGTCATTTAATGATGCACACAGCGGTGTTTCATGGCAAAGAATAATATCTCGATAATCGTCCGGGTTTAGATTGTAAATGAAGTTGGGGATGTCGTCGTTATAGTTATCTTTAAATTGACTCACAAGGCCGATATCGTTACCTAGATGAATCGGCGAGCGCGTGGTGCTTTGTACCTTGACTTTAAAGCCCAGGCCTTCCAATTCCCGACCCAACAGATAGGCCGGAGCGTTGCATTCGCCAGTGCCTAGGACCAAAATCGGCCTGGAGTCGGTTGCCTGATCACGGCAAAAGCCGTTACTGCACAACTGATTGAACACATCCGTTTCCAAACTAATCGGCGCATCCAAACCTAAGCGCCCGGGCCAAGCCAACAGGGCTTTTTTACAGCCGCCATTCCCAGAAACATTGACGGTGATGTTGTCAATCGCTACGTTTTGGCTGTCCTCAAAACGCAATAAGCCCTGCCTAAAACATAACCATTCCACCGCCACGCCGGATTGATTTTCCAAAGAGGCTCTATCATCGGGGTGGGCAAAATTGACCAAACTGACAATAAATACTTTTTGCAATCCAGGATTAACTTGCTGGTAAGCCTTAATCAAGCGCAAAAAAGTTTTTCCGGTACTGATTTCATCGTCAATCAAGACCAGAGTTTGGGCTGTTAAAAATTGCTCTCGAAGATCTCTTCGCTCAGGAAAATACAAAAAGAAGTCGGTCGCATGACTGTGTGCTTCTTCAAATTCCAGCCGTTGGATGCCGTCCAGATGATAACGGGTCGTCTGGATAAACAAGGCCTGCTCCGCACCTTCACGGCAAGCTGCCTCGAATACGCCGTAACCCAGACCGGTAGCCGTTTCCGCCATGCCGATCCACAGCGAACCAGCGCCTGCACCGCGATTTAATACCATTCGAGCCAAGGCCCGATAAGACCAGCTCATCAACTTTGGCGATACCGGATAATGCTTGCCCAATACCTTGCTGACCAGCAAAAACTTACGCTTACTGCTCACCCTGGCCGCAAAACCCAGCAGGCGATTAAGCGGGATGTGTCCAGGGTCTATATCGAGATGCAATATACCAGTGTCTAATGTTACCGTTACTGTTTTTGACATCAAGTACGCGTCCCCATGCTGCCTTGAGTATGGCTCAGATTAGCAATGCCCTGCTGCAATTTCATTTTATCGTACACGCCTTGTGTGGGCGCAATCCAAACCATGCCGGGGCCGGTAAACGTTTGCAATAAACCTTCGCCGCTGGTCACCGATTGAAACAATGATTTGCCGGATTTTTCTGCATGAAAGCTGACATTAGCTGTTCTTACAAAGGCAAAATTACCATCGACAGACAGCTTTTCCCCAGCCGCTAAATCATAGGTCAGCAGTTCTGAAATAGGCACGGGTGAGTTTAACACCACGACCCCTGTACCTTTGACCTGGGTCTGGAATAAACCCTCGCCGCCCAACAAAGCACTGGAGACGTTTTGCTGCATTTTCGCGCTCACCTCCAAACCGGCAGAAGCACAATGGAACGCTCCCTTATCAAAAATCAGCGCATCATTATCAATATTGAACAATAAATAATGACCGAAACTCGGCTCTAAATAAACCTCGCCGGTGCCTTTAATACGCGATTGAAATAAAGTCTCGCCGGTCATGAATTTACGCATCAAACCTTTGGCAATTCCGCCTTGAGTGCTCGATTCCAGTTGTAGATTGCCTTTCATAAAATACAGCGCGCCGGGTTCGATTAGCAGTTCGCTGTTTTCCAGTTTCACCCGAAGCATTTTTAAATGAATATCGGCTTGATTGGCGAAAAATACTTTTTCTGCGACATTTAAATCGTCAGAACCTTTTAGCGTCTTGTATTGCACTACCTCCACTACCGCGCCCATTATTTTTTCGCTTTCTACCACTTCAAAAGGATCGATGTTAGTCATGATTATTCTCTTTGTTATAAATTCATCGTTCCCACGTTCCGGCGTGGGAATGTAGCTAGGGAGGCTCCAGCGTCGCGTCTCAGGTAGGCTCTGCCAGTTCCCGGAGCTTCCCGATAAAATAATTAAAACTGGGCGAGGTGTTGTTATCCAAATCCATATGAGGTGTAATTTTCCCAGCCCACTCGGATTTCTCAGCACCTACTGTTTGCCATCCAAGACGTGAAAGGCCTTGTGAACCACCTTTATAGACAGCATCAGCAAGACGTTCCCATGTTCCGCAAATCGAATCACTGACATAAGTATTCAGCACCGCATCTTTGGCTTTTGGATAGGCTTGCTTTATAGCTGAAATATCGCCAAGAAACCATGCTTCGCCTTCTTCGATAGCAATACAAAAACGAGTTTCCGGGCGCGGATTGCAGGAATTCAATAATCCAATTAGTTCATCCCGAAAGCTTTTCAGGCATTTGTCATCCAGATCGCAAACTACGATAACTACAGCCGGGTATCCCTGCCATGATCGTCCATAACCGGCTAATAACCTGGGTAAATTAGACAACAATATATACTTCACCCGGTCACGCCTGCGGATTTTTCAAATAGCTGGAATTTTGGGTTTAAAAGTGTTTTAACTTGTTCCTTGAAAGCAGATTTCACCTTATCAAGGCAGTCGTCAATAGCTTCCTTGAAGTGGCAAAATG
>JADHTX010000210.1 GCA_016784875.1 Methylobacter sp. | reverse complement strand
GTTCTTGGTGCGACCAGTTTTGTGGGGGCATGTCTACTGCCGTTACTGACTGTAGATGGGTGGCAGGTGACTGCATTTTCCCGGCAGGCAGTTGATCGGCTTGGTGATGGAGTGGACTGGCGGCAGTTGCAATGTACTAATTTGCCCTCTTTTCATAAAACTCAGGAAGTTACGCCGTACTGGCTTTGTGTCGCGCCCATTTGGGTGTTGGTAGATAATTTGCCTTTGCTTGAAAACTCTGGTGCCCGCCGTGTCGTGGCGCTTTCTTCGACCAGTCGTTTTACCAAAGATGATTCCTCCGATCCGCAAGAACAAGCTTTAGCGCTTCGACTGGCAGAAGTTGAGGTGCATGTGCAGGAATGGGCGGAAAGTCGAGGGGTGGAATGGGTGATTCTTCGCCCTACGTTGATTTATGGCTTGGGGAGGGATAAAAATATTACCGAAATTGCAAGAGTCATTCGCCGTTTTGTTTTTTTTCCTTTGTTTGGCAAAGCAAGTGGTCTACGTCAACCTATCCATGTAGCGGATGTCGCTGGTGCCTGTCTGTCTGCTTTGAAAGCATCTGCTGTGGCAAACCGGGCGTACAATATTTCCGGTGGCGAGATACTCGCTTATCGCGACATGGTGATTCGAGTCTTTGCGGCACTCGGCCGCTCACCCCGTCTACTGCCCGTACCCTTGTTAGTTTTCCGCGTTGCTGTTGCCTTGTTGCGTTGTTTGCCACGCTATCGGAAGTGGTCGACGGCTATGGCTGAACGCATGAATCGTGACATGGTGTTTGATCACAGTACTGCGGCGCGGGATTTCGGCTTTAAGCCTAGGGCGTTCGCGCTGTCGGTGGATGATTTGGCTATATGAAAATGGGTATTGCCGACGGGGCTGTCAAAATATGAACAGCGTAACCGTCCGCCTTTCGACAAGCTCAGGCAGGATATGGTTTATTTCTAGGGAGAGCGGTTTCTTTATGACCGGTTGTTCGCTGAGCGTTGCGATTAATAAATGAGTGAGAGAGAGTTGAATAATACAGTACTACCCAGATCGAAGACGATCCTTGTTAGCGGAGCTAATGGATTTGTGGGCAAGCAGCTTTGCGCTGAGTTGTTTAGGCAGGGGCAATCCGCTCGTGCGGTCGTGCGTTCTGAGGCAAGCCAAGATGAAAATATTGAGACGATATCTATCGGCGAAATTAATGGTGAAACGGATTGGGCCGAGGCATTGCATGACATAAAAACGGTAATTCATCTTGCCGCGCGTGTACATTTCATGAGTGATAACTCAGCTAACCCGCTCTATGAAATGCATAAGGTCAATGTTGAAGGCACCTATAATCTTGCCCGGCAGGCGGCGGACTCCGGTGTACAGCGCTTCATTTTTATCAGTTCGATTAAGGTCAATGGCGAATCTACTCCATTGGGGCGGCCTTATACTACCGAAGATCGGCCAGCCCCTATTGACCCTTACGGTATTTCCAAGTTTGAAGCAGAGGATGCATTGCGGCAGTTGGCTGATGAGTCAGGCATGGAGGTGGTGATCATTCGCCCTCCATTGGTTTACGGGCCCGGTGTGAAGGCCAATTTTTACAGCATGATGCGATGGCTGGAGAAGGGTGTCCCGTTACCTTTGGGGGCGATTCATAATAAGCGCAGTTTTGTTGCATTGGACAATTTGGTCGATTTAATCATAACCTGCATTGATCATCCGGCGGCTGCCAACCAGATTTTTTTGGCTGGGGATGGTGAAGACTTGTCTACTACCGAATTGTTGCAACGTTTGGGTAATGCGCTGGGTAAGCCCGCCAGACTGTTAGCCATCCCTTTTTGGGTATTAAAAGCCGGTGCTATGTTGTTAGGTAAACGCGATATAGCGCTACGTTTGTGTGATTCGTTACAAGTCGATATTAGCAAAGCCTGCGATCTGCTGGGTTGGCAACCGCCGGTGAGTGTAGATGATGCCTTGAAGAAAACCGCCGCAGATTTTTTGTTGCGTAATCCGAGTAGGGATAAATTGTAGTTATTTGCCTGTTTAATTATCAAGGCAAGCACAAAGTATTGCTCCGTATTTACCCAGATGCCATGGAGGGTAATACCAGATTTGGAATTATTTTTTAGTCTCATGAAGCCACTTTTTGATCTTTTATCACATCCTTGTGTTCTGGACTGCTGCAACCCCTGCCGGAATGGCGGCGATATTAATTGTGTAGATTGTTATGCCCGACAAAAGAGGTCTACATGATTGTTTGGGGATTGCTTATGCTAACAAGCGCCGGATCTTGGGCGCTCACCGGCTTTTTGCGCCGATATGCGTTGGCGAAAAACTTAATCGATATTCCTAATGAGCGCAGCTCGCATTCGGTACCAACGCCTCGCGGCGGCGGGGTCGCTATTGTGGTGTCATTTCTGGCTGTTTTGCCTCTATTAAGCAGCTTTGATTGGCTTTCTCTTTCGGCGTGCTTAGCCTTAGGTGGGGCGGGATGTGTCGTGGCGGTTACCGGCTTTCTGGATGATCATGGGCATATAGCGGCGCGTTGGCGCTTAGTGGTGCATTTTGCTTCGGCGACATGGGGGCTTTATTGGCTGGGTGGATTACCGCCGCTCATGGTTTTTTGCTATGTGCTGGATTTTGGTTGGTTTGGCTATGTGTGCGCGGCGGTTTATATCGTCTGGCTGCTTAATCTGTATAATTTCATGGATGGTATAGACGGGCTGGCAAGCATTGAAGCGATCACTGTCTGTTGCAGCGGCGCTTTGATGGCATGGCTGGTTGCACCGGATTCAACCGTCTGGATGGCACCGCTTTTTTTGGCAGTTGCCGTTTTGGGATTTCTATTTTGGAATTTTCCGCCCGCACGTATTTTTATGGGAGACGCTGGTAGTGGTTTTTTGGGTATTTCGCTGGCGCTGCTTTCGGTGCAAGCGGCTTGGCTTAATCCGCAGTTATTTTGGGTGTGGCTGATTTTACTCGGCGTGTTCATAGTTGATGCAACCGTTACCTTGTGTCGTCGCGTATTGCGGGGAGAGAAGTTTTATGAGGCGCATTGTAGTCATGCCTATCAATATGCGTCTCGTACCGTGGGCTCTCATCGTCCAGTGACGTTGGCAATAGCGGCTATTAATGTCTTTTGGTTGATGCCGGTCGCAACTTTGGTTGCTTTGGATAAATTGGATGGTGTTGTCGGGCTCATACTAGCGTATTTGCCATTATTGTTGTTGGCGTATCGATATAAAGCGGGAGACCGACAGGCTCAAATCATGCAAGCCAAGTAAGGCGAGTGAATCGAGTATAATGAGACTGGTATTTGCGATACATAAGTAGGACTAACTGATGAGATCACAAGCGCGCACTTGGTTTATCGTTCTTCCACGACAGAAGAAGGCCTTTATTCTTATTAGTGCAGATATATTATTTGCCATGTTTGCTCTTTGGGCAGCCCTGTCTTTGCGCTGGGGAGAGCTGTACCTCCCGAAAGGCGATGAGTGGTACCTGTTTGTTGCTGCACCGGTTATCGCCGTGCCAATTTTTGTTAAATTGGGTTTGTATCGCGCCATTATTCGTTACATAGAAGTTAGGGCGTTATGGACCATTATTCAGGCGACTACGCTGTATGCGCTGGTTTTTGCGTTTGTCTTGTATGAGTCCGGCGTCAAGGGTATTCCTCGGACGGTGTTACCGCTAAACTGGCTGAATATGATGCTGCTGGTTGGCAGTAGCCGTTTTTTTGCGCGTTGGTGGTTAGGTGAGCTTTATTTAAACCTAGTCGGGGGGCAGGGCATAAAAAATCATTGCAAAAAGAATGTGGTTATTTATGGCGCGGGGAATGCCGGGGTACAGCTGGCTTCTGCATTGGGCTATGGTCGAGAGTATAAACCGGTCGCGTTCATTGATGATGACGTGTTGTTGCATAAACAAAAGGTCAACGGCCTCAGGATTTACCCGCTCAGTTCCTTGGGGTACTTGATAGAAAGACATCAGGTTTCAGATGTACTGTTAGCGATGCCATCGGCAAAGCGGCTGCGTAAAAGTGAGATTATTCGGCTGTTGGAGCCTTTTGCCGTTCACGTAATGTCTATGCCAGCTTTATCTGATATTGCCCAAGGTAAAGTCACCGTCGATGCATTACAGGAAGTCGATATTGCGGATCTATTAGGCCGCGACGCCGTGGCTCCGGATCAATCGTTATTGCATGCCAATATTGCCGGTAAGGTGGTGATGGTGACCGGAGCAGGCGGATCTATCGGCGCTGAGCTTTGCCGACAAATTATCCGCTTGCAGCCGGATATGTTGATTCTATTTGAAGTCAGTGAATTTGCGCTTTACGCGATAGAAAAAGAGTTGCAACATCAGCTAATTAAATGTCGCGATCATTCCCGACTGGTCGAAGGCATGCGCACCATCCCAAGCGATATAACAAAGGATAATGAAATAAAGCTTATTCCCGTGCTGGGTTCCGTGGCGAATAAAGCTCGTATTGGAAAAGTGTGCAAGACTTTCAAGGTGCAAACAATCTATCACGCGGCGGCATATAAACATGTGCCGATGGTTGAAAAAAATCCGGGCGAGGCAGTCTGGAATAATGTGTTCGGAACTTTACGTACCGCGCAGGCCGCAATAGATGCAGGAGTTGAAACCTTTGTGCTCATATCAACAGATAAAGCGGTTAGGCCAACCAATACCATGGGAGCAACTAAACGTTTTGCTGAATTGATTTTGCAGGCGCTGAGTTTAGAGTCGGGTGATAATGCCAAAACCCGTTTTACCATGGTGCGGTTTGGCAATGTATTGGGTTCTTCCGGTTCTGTTGTGCCGTTGTTTAAAGAACAGATTGCAAGAGGCGGGCCGGTGACGGTTACCGACGAAAGAATCATCCGTTATTTTATGACCATTCCGGAAGCATCGCAGTTGGTTATTCAAGCCGGTGCAATGGGCATGGGTGGCGATGTGTTTGTGCTGGACATGGGAGATTCCATTCGTATTGTCGATTTAGCTAAAAGAATGATCCACTTGAGCGGCTTGGAAGTCAAAGATTCGGAACGTCCTAACGGTGATATTGAGATTAGGTTTACTGGGTTAAGACCCGGAGAAAAACTGTATGAAGAGCTGTTGATCGGCGATAATGTTTCAGAAACCAGTCATGCCAGAATTATGCGCGCACAAGAACATATTATTCCCTGGGTTGAGTTGGAAAAAATGCTGGCGACATTGGAGCAAGCCGCAACAGATGATGATTTCGAGCTGATTAGAACGGTTTTAGCCGATGCAGTTGCCGGTTTTGTACCGCAGTGTGAGATTGAAGATGTATTGTGGAAAGAAGATAGGCGGTTATTGAGGGGTAATACGCCAGCATGAATATTATTGTTTGGATAGCACCGACCGGGAGTTTTTTGTAAATGGATAAACTGACCAGCATGACCGTTTTCGTGCGCGTAGCCAAAGCCGGGAGCTTTGCCGGTGGCGCGCGTGACCTGGATATTTCCAGGGCTATGGCCACCAAGCATATCATGCATCTGGAAGGGGTGTTGGGTACGCGATTATTCAACCGAACCACGCGCAGCTTGAGCCTGACCGACGTGGGTGCGTCCTATCTGGAGCGCTGTCAGCAGGTGCTGCTTGAAGTTGAGGAGATGGAAGCGGCGGTGACGCATTTACAAACCGAACCTAGGGGGATTTTACGCATCAGCGCCCCCCCAGTTATCGGTGCGACCCATATTGCTCACGCGGTGTCGGCATTTTTGAAATTACATGCCGATTTAACTGTCGAGATGATTTTACAAAGCAGCCCCGGCGATCTGATCGATGAGGGGATTGATCTCGCCATATCTTTAGGTTCTCTGGACGATACCAGTATGTTTGCGCGGAAATTAGCCAGTTCGTCGTTGGTAGTCTGCGGGTCGCCGGATTATTTTGAGCAATACGGTATCCCCCAGGTGCCGGAAGATTTGGAAAATCACAGTTGCCTGGTTAACTGGGCTATCGCACCGAGAAATAAGTGGCTGTTTAAAGGCGACGCCGGCTATACCGGCATAACCGTTTCAGGTCGGATGCAGGCCAATGTGGCGGATCCGATACGTATTGCCGCTGTTAATGGCTTAGGTCTGGTCATGCTGCCAACTTACATTGTCGGCCGGGATATTGAAAAGGGTCGGCTGAAAGTTGTTCTTGAAAATTACACCTCGCCGCCTTTGGATGTCCACGCAGTCTATCCGCATCGAAAATATTTATCAGCCAAAGTCAGAGGTTTTATAGATTTTTTGCAGGAATGGTTGCAGCATCGGGTTAATCTGCCGGGAACGGAATAAGATATTCTGCTGGCGGCCTATTTATGGCGGTCGCTGCCTGAAATTTTGTTTATGGCGATTGATTTTGTAATGGCTAATCAACTTCGGCAGAGGCTCAATAACAATGCCCGACAAGAAAAATACCGTAATATGGTTGCACGGAATGGGGTTTTGATGCTGTCGTCGAGAGTCGATTTCTTGACCGTGGCCTAGGGGATGCGATAATAGGGAGACTAAAACCGAATGGATTGCTGTTTTATTTGGCTTTTACGCAAGAAAAAGCAGAACCATAGGCTGTGTT
>JADHTX010000209.1 GCA_016784875.1 Methylobacter sp. | reverse complement strand
TTATACTTCGCACGGTTACGGTTGAGGAAATGATAGCGAGTTGATTTTTGTCGATAGCAAGGCGCTGAAACAGGCGCATAGCAAGCTATGAAACTGTTTCAGCAACGCGGCTATCGGCATAAAATCAGCCGCTAGGAATTCGCAACCGTGGCCGGGCGAAGTATATGTCTTAAAATTTTATCAAAACCTGTCTGCATTTGAAAAAAAAATCAGTGGCTTATGTAATGGCGGCGGCTGATTGAAACGAAAAGCAGGAATTTGATATTAGGCAAATTTCAGGTGAGCAACGAGTGCCTTAGCTTCTAACGGCGCCGAATCTCGGGTCGTTAGCCGTAAAACGCGATGCCTCAGAGATCAATTACCAACCTTGTTTATTATACGGGTAATAAGCTTACAGTCATGTAATCTATGGCCTGCATACTTCGGTTTTTATTTGCGTTACATTGCATCCTGCTGGTTTCGGCTGGCATTTAAGCATCTCTAAGCGCTTTGTAACATGAATTATTTAGGTTTTGTTAATAACTACCTATTAATAGCATGTTGCGAAACAGACGTGGACAGGTGATCAATAATATTTTGTAGATTTTTAGGAAGTAACACAATGAAAAAAAATAAATATGCTTTGAGGATAAGGTGCCTTACGGGTACGGTTCTCGCCATGACTATGTTGGCACCGTTGCCATCGTTAGCCGCCAAATCGCCGATAATGACAGATCAGGGGGAGAATTGGACGGCTTCAACCCGGGAGAAATATTATACCGAGGATCAAGGCTCGCAAGTCATACCGTTGAAATGGATCAACGCCTTAAAACAAGCAGACGGCGCTCCGTTTATGGCGGACAATCTCAGTCGATACGGCTTTCTGCCGAACCCCAAAAGCCCCGAACCGGGTCTTCCTGTTGGCTTCACTATCGGCAAGGATAAAACTGACAAAATGATGGGGTTGACTTGTTCCGCTTGTCATACCCGCCAGATAGACGTTTCCGATAATTCATATCGGATTGACGGCGGACCTGCCATTATTGACATACAAAGCTTCTTTACCGATCTCGATACGGCAGTCAACACGATACTTACCGACCCGGCTGCCTTTACGCAATTCGCTAATACTGTCCTTGGCAGTTCGCCTAAGAAACAGGATGAAGACAAATTGCGTGCCGACGTAGCCGCTTGGTTTCTACCCTATGACACGATTATGAAAGGTTCATTACCGACAAAGTCTCCTTGGGGACCGTCTCGACTCGATGCCGTGTCGATGATTTTCAATCGGATAAGCGGTCTTGACATCGGACCTGCTCCGACTTACATCATCAAAGAGAATATTAAGTTAGCCGATGCGCCGGTACGCTATCCGTTTCTCTGGAACGCACCGGTTCAAGATTTTACGCAGTGGCCCGGCTTTTCCTCAAACGGCAACAGAATACTGGGGCTTACCCGTAATCTAGGCGAGGTTTTCGGGGTATTTGCTACTTTCCACCCCCAAAAAGACGAGTCGAAAATCTATAAAATCAATTATGTAGCCAACAACTCGGCTAATTTCTCTGGCTTAAATGAGCAAGAAAACCTCATCATGAAGCTAGGTCCGCCAAAATGGCCTTGGAAGCTGGACAGCAAACTTGCCGCCGAGGGCGAGAAGGTGTTTAACAAGAAAGATACCGCTCAAGGTAATCAAAGCTGCACCGATTGCCACGGCATCAAAAAGGGTGAAGATCGCTTGTCTTTCCATGAAACTTGGGCTACGCCGATTCTGGATGTCGGTACAGACTCCAGAGAAGTGAAGCTGCTAGGATCTGAAGTTAAAACCGGCATACTTGAAGGTGCCATGCTTTATCCAGGGCAGACACCGCTTAAACCTGTGGACAAGGCATTTTCACTTTTGGGGGTCTCGGTTGTCGGCTCTATTCTTCAGCATTACATTCCAATCGATCTGAATGCAAAAGAACAAAAGGATAGAAACGAGCTGGGGAAATTTATATCGTTATTTAAAGCGGAAGTTGAAAAAATTGAAGATCTCCGCACTATAGGCAGTTTGGACGATATCAAGGATGCCTTTAAAACCAAGGCGGCTGATCCGACCGGACCTTATCCTTACGAGTCTCGTGTGCTTCAGGGGATTTGGGCGGCAGCGCCTTACTTGCATAACGGATCTGTACCGACCTTGACCGAATTGTTGACGCCAGCCGCAAAACGGGTTGCCGAGTTTAAAGTCGGGCCGGCGTACGACGTTGATAAAGTCGGACTGGCGGTTGAGCAGGATAAGTTCAATTTCACTTTGAAAACAACGGATTGCACTAACAGAAACTCCGGTGACAGCCGTTGCGGTCATGATTACGGCACTAGCTTTAGTGATATAGAGAAGAAAGCGCTTCTCGAATATCTAAAGAGTCTGTAAGTAACACTCTCTGCTTTAACAACGGGACGATGGCTTAGGCTCCGTCCCGTTTTTTATGCCTTATCGTCGAATAGTTTTTTTCCTGCTAATTGATGAGGCGGTTGGATTTTTTGAGAACCGTCGTGAGCGTCCATAAGTCCGGTTGTTAAACCTGATTCTTCAAGTTGGTTTTTTAGGTAATCCAGGTTGTATTTGATTAGCTCTGTCGTTTGAGTCTTCTGGCTCTTGAAAAAAGTATTGATAACATTGTTTTTGTAGGAAACTGTGCAATGAATCGTACCTAATTCAGGCGGCGTAATGGTGATATTAACCGACCAGTCGCTGCTGTCGGATTGTTGTTTATTTTCCTTATCCCGTTGTATTTCAATCTTAACCGTTTCTGCCTGTTGCCGGTCAATAAAGGGGAGGTCGATAACCCATAGTTGTTTTTGATTATCTTCCCTAGGCAGGGACATCAATTGATCCAGCACTAGCTTGGCAACCGTGTTTTCGGTTTTATTTTGCAGGTTCTTGAGCAGATCAATATCGGTTTGATTTATTGGCTTTTCGCCTTGGGTGGCAATCTCCTGTTTTAAAGCGTGAATAAACTTAAGCAAGTTGGATTTAAAATCCTCGGCGCCTAAAGCGTCAGCTTTGGGTATATCAGCCATATTTAATTTTAAAGCGACTAGTTCGGCGTCAGAAAGCGACTTTATATTGGCGGTTGACAGAGTGTTAGGTAACGGCTCTTTTAGAGTCAGGTTTTGTAATATTCCCGCGGCAATACGTTGTAATGATTGCGGTACGGTTTCATTTTTTATCAGTTGGGGCAGTTCTTTAATTAATTCGGCCTTCGACAGCGAAGCCTCGAGAAACAATCCTGAATTGGCAATGGATTGTTTTAGGCCTTGGCTAGTGATCAGCTGTTCTTTTGGCGGCAGATTCTGAATTATTTTTGCGGCTATATCCTTCAGGGCCTTAGGAAGGCTTTCATTTTTCATCAATTCCGGTAAATCTTTTATTAATTGATTTAAAAGAAGGGGGGGCGCTTCATGTCGAGGTAGAAATTGTTTTATAAATTCGGCGACTTTTGCTTCAGGAATGTTATTGGAAGGCGGAATAACCTTAAATTCGGGTGTGGTTCCTGCCTTGATCATTTCCAGGCTAAGAGTTTGTCCGACTTTTAAATTTTGCGGTGCATTGGTCAGTTGAGAACGATCAATATTGATTTGGCCGACTTGTTTATTGTCTGTATCCGTTGTCGGCGGAGGAGATGAAGCGGTAAAAATCTGTAGCTGGACCTTATTACCGGTGATGCCGATTATTTTTACGTCTATCGGTTGCTTCGTGAGTAAGGATAGGGTTGCAGTGTCTTGTTTTTCAGCGACTGCAGGGCGCATTAGTTCTTTGCCGCTTGCGACACTCCCACTATCCTTGGCGGTCGGTCGCATTGGTTCCTGACCACTTGCGACACTCCCACCATCCTTGGCGGTCGGTCGCATTGGTTCCTGACCACTCGCGACACTCCCACCATCCTTGGCGGTCGGTCGCATTGGTTCCTGACCACTTGCGACACTCCCACCATCCTTGGCGGTCGCTATTACTTTTAGGCGTATTTCAGCGGTTTGGTTATTGGGATCTTGAGCTTTTAATTCAGGTGAAGATTTGAGGATTTTAAATTCCAAGACCGGGATGACTTGAGTAACCTGAATTTTTAAATTTTGATTAGGGTCTAATGTAATTGGTTGGCTGCTTTGTACAGTAATATCCTTGTTGCCCACAGCTAAGGTAATGGCATTTTTTGCTGCCTGGATATCCGCACCGATAACTTTTGCATCAAGTTTTTGCCCGACTTTGAGGTTTAAGGTGTTTTCCAGCGGCTTGTTAGCTCCGAACATGGGCGGGGGGCTTATTAGCGAATTAATATCCATTTGGCAATACCTTTTAAGTCAGCATTTGTCGAATATGCTCGATTTCATCTTTGGCAGTATCTAAAATATTAATGCTATCGCTTGCATTCAAATGGCTTGCCAATTTTTTATAGGCGGGCAAGTCATCTATTTTCGGTATCTTTTTTATATCGACTTTGCCGATATAACTGTGCAACTGGGAGATCATGACAATATCGGCATAATTGGCTGGATTTTTGTCATTACGAAACCAGTTTTCGGCATGAATGACCACATCTTCAAAATCCTCAGGAAAATCCCACTGACGAATAATTTGAATGCCAATGTCAGCACGTAGTTGCCTAACGGTATCTACAAGATCTCTAGGGTTAGCGATAATATCGGGATGATTGTCGGCATAAGTCAAAATAGGAACAATACCAATATCATGAATCAATCCTGCCAGCATGGCTCGATCCGGGTCGAAGCCTGGAATCTTATGGGCAAACACAGCGCTGATGGAGGCAATATAACTGCTGTGTATCCATAACTCGGTCATTTTTTGACGAATAAGAGGAGATTTAGCGTTAAATACCGATTTCATCGCAAACGCGGTGATAATCTCTTGAGCGGTTTTTAATCCGAGTCGGGTCAATGCTTCAGGACAGCTTTCAATCTTTTTCCGCCCCATATATAAGGGGCTGTTGGCGATTTGAATGAGTTTGGCGGTAATGGATGGATCGATTTGAACGATGCGCGCTATTGAAGAAACGCTGGATTTATCGTCATTAATAGCGCGGCGAATTTTAAAAGACACATCCGGGATAGTCGGCAAAACCAGATTGTCGGATTGCATATGCCGATAACAGTCCATTAAAAGTTTGTTTTTGGCTAAACTTGCGGCGGAATGGGTCAGGTTGTTATTGGTTGGACTCATGTTGTATTTTTATAATATTCAAACAAGCTAACAAAGTTTAGTTTAAAATCTACCGCTACGTCGAACCGTATTGACGCTATCTTACTTTCTCCAGCAATGAAAACAACACCCTCTGAAGCTTTAACAACCTTATCGACTATTCGCGATTACATCCGTTGGGCCGCCAGCCGTTTTACCGAGGCCGAAGTCCGTTTCGGCCATGGCACGACTACTGCGCTGGATGAAGCGGCGGCACTGGTTTTACATACGATTCACCAGCCTTACAATCTGGCCGATTCGTATCTGCAAAGCATTTTAACATTGAGTGAACGCCAAGCTGTCATTGATATAATAGACCGACGCATTAATGAGCGCATACCGGCTGCCTATTTAACCCATGAAGCTATTTTTGCAGGCTTATCGTTTTATGTTGATCAGCGGGTATTGGTGCCCAGATCGCCTATCGCCGAATTGATCGAACAGCGTTTTTCCCCGTGGGTGGAGGAAGAACAGGTGCTGCGCATTCTTGATTTATGTACCGGCAGCGGCTGCATTGCCATCGCTTGCGCTTATGCGTTTGCTGACGCTTATGTCGATGCAGTGGATTTATCGGAAGATGCGTTGGCCGTTGCCGAACTGAATGTCGCCAAGCATCAACTGGCCGATGTCGTGACCCTTCACCAGTCGGATTTGTTTAATGCGCTGCCGAATCTTCGTTATGATGTGATCGTCAGCAACCCACCTTATGTGTGCCTTGAAGAGTGGGAACAATTACCCGCAGAATACCGTGCCGAACCGGATATGGGCTTTAAAGGCGGACAATCGGGGCTGGATATTGTGTTGCGCATTCTGGTCGAAGCCGAGCAGTATCTGACTGAGCAGGGAATTTTGATTGTCGAAGTAGGCAGCAGCGCGGAAACATTGCAAGACACCTTTCCCGATCTGCCTTTTTTCTGGCTGAATTTCGAACGCGGCGGCGATGGCGTATTTTTGCTGACGGCGGAACAAGTCAGGTTATATAACAAATTATTTTTAGCGGCTTTATAACTATGTCTGGAAACTCAATAGGAAAATTATTTACCGTCACCTCGTTCGGCGAAAGTCACGGCCCTGCAATAGGCTGTATAGTCGATGGTTGCCCCCCGGGCATGGCCTTGACCGAAGCCGATTTGCAGGAAGACCTGGATCGCAGGAAACCCGGCACCTCAAGGCACACCACCCAACGACGCGAAGCCGATCAGGTGAAAATCCTGTCCGGCGTATTTGAAGGCAAAACTACCGGTACGCCAATTGGCTTGTTGATTGAAAATACCGATCAGCGCTCCAAGGATTATTCCAATATTGCCGAAACCTTTAGGCCAGGCCATGCGGATTACACCTATCAGCACAAATACGGATTCAGGGATTATCGGGGA
>JADHTX010000208.1 GCA_016784875.1 Methylobacter sp. | reverse complement strand
GCGCGTAACTCCTGATCAAGAAATACAGGCTCTTTTGACCAGTCGATTTCAGTAAATGCAGCTGGAAAGTAAAACGCCATAAACTCTGGGAGGTAGTGCTCAATGACATCTTTCCATGGACTGTCATAATCGTCTATTACAGTTTCAGTTGTTATGTCGGCATTGTTATCCCGATCGGTCATATTATCATCTGGTTGTGATTATATGGGGATGGTTTTTTGTCATTTAACCCGCCCAATCAATTCCCCCAACTTAACCGTCTTGCCCGCTTTAAACTCGGCATCCCACTCGGCTTTATCCTTGCCAAATAACACAATAATCGTAGAGCCCATATTAAACCGGCCCATTTCCTCGCCGATTTTCAAAACAGGCGCATCATCGCCATACTGCCAGCTTTGCACTTCGGTAACGCTCGGTGGCGTAACTACGCCATGCCAGACGGTTTCAACGCTGGATACGAAGATTGCGCCGACCAATATCAATGCCATCGGCCCGGAATCGGTGTCGAATATCGCCGCAACGCGCTCGTTCCTAGCGAATAATCCCGGTACGGAGTTGACGGTGGCGCCATTGACGCTGAACAAGCGACCGGGGATATGTACCATTTCCCTTAAGGTGCCGGTCAACGGCATGTGCAGACGGTGATAGTCTTTGGGCGACAGGTAGATGGTGGTAAATACGCCGTTGTTAAACGGTTCGGCGCGAGCTGCATCGCCACCTAGTAAGTCGGTTGCGGTAAAGCTTTTGCCTTTGGCCTGGAAGATTTTGCCGTCGGTAATGTCCCCGGCCTGGCTGACTGCGCCGTCGGCAGGGCAAACGATCGCGTCCGTTTCGCTGCTGAACGGTCTAACACTTGGTTTTAGTTCGCGGGTAAAAAAGTGGTTAAAACTTTTATAGGCGTTGATGTCTTGCTCTTGCGCTTCGTCCATGTTGACGCCGTAATGCCTGATGATCTGTTTGATAAACAGGTTTTTCCAAATCTTGTTTTCGCAGTGGGTTAATTTGCTCATCATGTGGGATAGGGCATGATGGGGCAATATGTATTGGGGCAGGGTGGTCAGGGCTTCTTTAAAGTTCATGAATGATTAGTGTCGGGTGTTTTGCCGCTTAAGAAATACGCGAATGCGATAATTTCCGCGACGGCAACATAGAGTTCATTGGGAATTTCGTCGCCTAACGGAATTTGCGCCAGAATTCTTGCCAGTTCCGGCTCGGTTTGCAGCGGTATTCCGTGTTCTTTGGCGATGGCAAGAATTTGATCGGCGGTAAGACCTGTGCCTTTGGCGGTAACCTTGGGCGCATTCTTGCCGTCGTATTTTAACGCGACGGCAAGATCGGTGGTGTAGTAGGTCTTAGCCATGATGATTCAACTTAGAAAAATCATTTTGTCCACGAAAAAACACGAAAGGCACGAAAGGCACGAAAAGTACAATACGTTCGTGTTTTTTGTGGACGATGCTTTTCGGTGAATTCATTATTAAATGACTTAAGGCAGCGTAACGAGTTCCGGCGCTTGCCAATCGGGATTTCTGTGTTCGACGACGACGGTAGTATAAATGCCGCCGCGCACGTTAAATTCGGCGCGGATACGCATGAAGTTGGGCGCTATGGCTCTTACGAGGTCATCAAGAATTTCGTTGGTGACCGCTTCATGGAATGCGCCTTGATCGCGGAATGCCCACATGTACAGTTTAAGTGCTTTGAGTTCTACGCAGCTTGCGCCGGGTACGTATTCGATCTGGATGGTGGCAAAATCGGGCTGGCCTGTTTTTGGGCACAGGCAGGTGAATTCGGGGACGTCGATGCGGATGGTGTAGTCGCGGCTTGGGTTGGGATTGTCGAAAGTTTCCAGATCTTTGCTTGGTTGCGTTGTCATTTTTGCTTATATATAAAAGGTGGTAAGTACCCAATATGGGCATTTTTGGCGAAAAAAATTCGATACTCGGTCAATTATCGTTAATAATACGCAGTTATTTTAATTCAACTGTCAGGATATTCATACCAGTACTATGTTTCAATCCACAGTCGACCTTATCCAACGACTGACAGCCACTGACAGATAGAGGGCAGTGGATTTTCTCCCCATGACGGTAAGGCTGCTCGGTAGCCACCTGAAACAGGGGCTTACCAAAAGGATAGCGATGCGAGTGCATGGCTGTCAAACTTAAATAATTCCCCAGAAGGGGAGGTTTCAGACCCACAAGGAAATTGATGAAACTGGAAAAAATCAAGCTTTCGGGTTTCAAATCATTTGTTGATACAACGGTCATACCGATTAGCGGTAATTTGACGGCTATTGTCGGGCCGAATGGCTGCGGCAAGTCTAATATTATTGATGCGGTGCGTTGGGTGATGGGCGAAAGTTCGGCCAAGCATTTGCGTGGCGGCAGTATGACCGACGTAATTTTTAACGGCTCCTCGGGACGCAAACCGGTCAGTACCGCTTCTGTGGAGCTGGTGTTCAATAACACCGAAGGCAAGCTGGGCGGAGAGTATTCGCAATACGATACTATCGCGATTAAACGCCAAGTCAGTCGTGACGGCACTTCGGTGTTTATGCTGAACGGGTCGCGTTGTCGCCGTAAGGACATCACCGACATTTTCCTGGGTACCGGTTTAGGTTCGCGTAGCTATGCGATTATCGAACAGGGTACCATTTCCCGCATGGTTGAAGCCAAGCCGGATGACTTGCGGGTGCATATCGAGGAAGCGGCGGGCGTTTCCAAATACAAGGAGCGTCGTAGCGAAACCGAAACCCGGATGAGGCACACTCGTGAAAATCTGGATCGACTGGACGATTTGCGCGACGAAGTCGAAAAACAAATCAAGCACTTGCAAAAGCAAGCCGAAAAAGCCGAAAAATATACCGAGCTTAAAAAACAGGAACGCCAATTCAAATTAGAATTACTGGCGATGCGCTGGAATACTTATCATCAGGCTGCTAAGCAATTGGATGATAAATTGCAGGCAGTCGCTCATGAGCACAACCGCTTATTTGTGGAGTTGCGCGACATCGACAGCAACATCGAAGCTAAGCGCGCCGAACATAAAACCCAGCAACAACAGACTAACAGCTCACAGGGCGATTATTACCAGATTGTCGCCGAAGTCAGCGGCCTTGAGCAGACCATCAAGCACAACGAAAGCAGTCGTGAGCAAACCGCTGTCGAAATTAACCGCTTACGCCAACAATCCGAACAGTCTTTAACCGAACTCGAAGCCGATGTGCAGCAATTGGAAACCATTAAAGAGGCGTTGTTCGAAGCGGAAGAGGCGCTGATTGTTGCCGAGGAACGGCAGGAGGAGGTTTTACACAGTCAGCAGGATGTTCAGCAGCAGAAAAGTTCCTGGCAGGAACAATGGGAAGCTTACCGTACGACCAGCTCAAGCTATAAAGAACAGTCCGAAGTGCAGCGGGTAAAAACCGTACAATTGGAAAATCAAAATCGTCAGTTGCAAATTCGTTTGGATAAGTTGCATGACGAGCGCGGCGAATTGGAGTTCAATGATTTACAAAGCGAGATTGAATCGCTGGATACCGGGATCGAAATCATCGAAGCGCAACGTTTTGAGCTTCATCAACAACTTGAAGATTTGCATCAGCAGATACGTGAGCAGCGACAACAGGTCAAGCAGTATCATGATGAGCTGCATTTGCGCCGTTCGGAAATACAAAGCATTAAAGGTAAAATTACCTCACTGGAATTATTGCAGCAACATGCGATGGGTAAAGATAATAAAAAGCTGAGTGCATGGCTGGAATCTGTGGATTTGGTCGAAAACCGGCGTCTTGCCGAGTTTTTGGAAGTGCAGTCAGGCTGGGATACTGCGGTTGAAACGGTGTTGGGCAGTTATCTTGAGGCAATTTGCATCGAAAGTGCCGATCAGCTTATTCCGGGTTTGCAGCGTTTGACCGATGAATCGTTGATGCTGGTTGAGACCGGTGCTAAAACATTAAATTATGCTGACGCGAACCCGACTTTCACAAACCTGCTGGATAAGGTTAAGGCGCCGTGGGATTTGAGTAGTTTATTGGCAGGGGTTTACTGCGTCGATGATGTGGAAACGGCGAGAGCTTTATCGGCCCAACTCAAAGCGCATGAATCGATCATCACCCCGGACGGCACTTGGTTTGGTTCCGGTTGGATCAAAATCATCCGTGCCAAAGACAGTAAAACCGGTGTCTTGCAGCGTGAAAAAGAATTGCGATTGTTAAAACAGCGACAAGAAGAGCTGCATATCGAAATTGAAACATTCGAAGACCAGTTGGAAACGGTCGAAACCGGCTTGAAAGATGCCGAAGTCACTCGGGAATCGATACAGCAACAGGACAGCAGCCTAGGCGCTGAGTTGTCGGTAAAAAGCGCCGAGTTCAGCGCGCAATCAGCCCGGTTGGAGCATCAGCAACGTCGTCTGGGTCAGGTTTGTGATGATATTGACGATATAAGCCGGGAGCTTGCTGAAAATGCCGAAACTATCGCCGAGTCGCAGCTGTTGCAGGAGCAGGCCGAGCAAATCATGGCCGAGCAGGAACAAAACAAGCAAACTCTGGAAGCGTTAAATCAGGACTTGCAAGCTCAACAGCAACGTATCGACCAGTCGGCTAATGAAGTTCGGCAACAGGTTTTCAGTCTTAAATCGCAGATTGAATCGTTACGTTCCTCCGAAACCTTAACCGGCAAACAACTGGATCGGTTACAGTTGCAACATCAACAGTCGGTTGAACGCATCGCCGAATTGGAAAAAAATCTGCAACAAACGCTGACGCCGATGGATGACGAAAAAAAGCAGCTGGAGCAAAAGGTTATGGATAAAGCCCAGCTGGAAACGCGTCTGAAACAACAACGCCAGCTCCAGGAAGACCTTGAGGCTGCAATTACCCAGCTATCCGAACAGCATATCCGAGTGCAACGAGCTTTGGAAAAACAGAAAGAAGCGCTGGATACTATCCGTTTTGAATTGCAGGAAAGCAAGGTGCGCCAGCAAACCGTTAACGAGCAGTTGAGCGAAATCGATGCGGATGTCGAGACAGTGTTGCAAAGCTTGCCGGAACAAGCCGAAGAACAGAGTTGGAAGAAAACGGTTGATGATTTATTGGCGCAGATAGAAAGATTAGGTACTATTAACCTGACCGCAATAGAGGAATTCAAAGCGCAGTCTGAGCGAATGAATTTTTTGAATGAACAACATGCCGATTTAATCGAAGCTTTGCAAACTCTGGATCAAGCTATCAGTAAGATTGACAAAGAAAGTCGGCTGCGTTTTAAGGAAACATTCGATAAAATAAATACCGGCTTACAAGAGAAGTTTCCCAAGTTATTCGGCGGTGGTCACGCCTATTTGGAATTGACCGATCAGGATGAATTGGAAGCGGGTGTAAACATTATTGCCAGACCTCCCGGCAAGAAAAACAGCTCCATACATTTGTTGTCCGGTGGAGAGAAAGCATTAACGGCGGTAGCTTTGGTGTTCTCGATATTCGAACTCAATCCAGCTCCCTTTTGTTTGCTGGATGAAGTCGATGCACCGTTGGATGATGCGAATGTTGGGCGGTTTTCAAAAATGGTTGAAGAGATGTCTGCATCTGTACAGTTTCTGTATATTTCTCATAATAAAGTCACTATGGAAATTGCAAAACAGCTGGCAGGTGTTACTATGAAAGAGCCGGGGGTATCCCGGATGGTCGCAGTTGATATTGAAGAAGCAGTGAGTCTGGCGGAAATCTAATGGATAAAGAAATATTAAGAATTGTAATTATTGCAACCGGCATGGTTGTGGTCATTGGCATGTTGGCTTGGGCTTTTATCAAAGATAAGCAAGCCCGGGAAGACATGGAATTTTACGATGATGAGATCGATTATGACGATGACGATGAACCGTCGGCTCTTGGAGATCTTGAGGAAATCGTAGATGAGTATGTGGCTAATAGCAATACCACCGCTAATCATGCTCATGATAAATCGGATCGATATTTTGACGATGACGATGACGATTACTATGAGCCGGTTGACAATGTAGAACCGCCACCACGCACTGCCGCACCGGCAATTATTCAGTTCAGCATTATTACCAAGGCGGATGAAGATTTTAATGGTGCTGATTTGGTTGAAGCCTTTGAAATGGTCGGGCTGGAATACGGTAGTTTGAAAATTTTCGAACGCCTGGATGAAAACCGGCTGGTCGATTATGGCGTGGCTTGTATTGTTGAGCCGGGTACCTTTCCCGATAAAGATCTAGACCAGTTTTACTGTCCCGGTATTGTGTTTTTTATGCAACCTGAAGCATTGGACGATGCCCCTGCGGTGTTCGACGACTACGTAGAAACAATTCACTTGTTGGCCGATAAATTGGATGGTGTGATTCTTGACCATAGAAGACAGCCGCTGACCGATGCGACCGTTCAGGCCATTCGGCAGAGTTTGTGATTTTATGACCTAGTTTTATCGTCCCACGCTCCGGCGCTCGTCTTTATACACAAGTGCCTACAGGACACCGTCATTCCGGCAGGGATTGCCGGAATCCAGGCTACATGGACGTATGTAGCTTGCCATCCTTGGCGCTGGATACCCGCTTCCCGGCGGGTATGACGAGTTACTT
>JADHTX010000207.1 GCA_016784875.1 Methylobacter sp. | reverse complement strand
ATATCGTTAATGGCATCATTAAGATCATGCTGAGAATACTCAGTCACTTTGGAAGCTGCCTCTTCAATAGCCAATGTTGACGCTTCTGTCGCTATCGCCAAAGCATCATCCAATGCGGTAGCTGCCTGCATAAAGACCTCTTTGCCCTGCCCGCCATGACTGGAAATACCCTCGTTAATACCATGAATAACAGTTTCAATAACTCTCTTGATATTTTCCATATCCAATTGATGTTCTGTCAGCGCTTTTAAGGTAATGTCCTTGATTTGTTGATGAACATTATCACCCGACTTAACCGCTGCCCGGATTGCACCTTTAACATCTTGCTGTTGGTCTATTTCATTCATGATAGTTCTCCAGATCAAAAAAATAATGGGAATAACGTGCTGAAAGTAGTAAATCCTACCTCGCTAATATTAGGTTAAAACATACTCCGCTCGTCCTGTGCATTTCAAAAGATGAATAAAACAAGTTCATCATGGACGGCTTAACAGTCAATGGCAATAAGCAACATCATACTATCCTAATCTTATTGTTTACAGTCGACATCACAGACCTTTAGAATCATTCAAAATATCAGATTCACCATGAAGACTCATACATTTTTTCTTGGCTGAAGCGGGTGCATAAACAAAATCGTTGTAGGGTGATTTTTCTTTATCAGCTATCGTTAAATTGTGTCTCTCTATCATCCAGCATCGATGAAAATAATCTAAAAAAAGATCAGGCATACCCCAATGTTCCGTTTCGAAAAAATAACTGGTATCGTTTTTGAGATCGGATTGCCAGTGCAAATAAGGCATTCTTCCTATCGGTTCGGACAAATAAAAGCTGTTAAAAATCTCCAGGACTTTTAACTTCTTGCGCAAAACAATAAACAAGGGCGTACTGGGCAGGTGGTCGTAATCATATACAAAAACGCCCAACGTTCCTTCGTCTTTCTCATGGATACGCCCTGCTATATCCTCAAGCGAGGTCAAAAACAAACGGTTATATTGTCTTAACTCCTCGGCACCGAAACCTATCATTTCCTGCGCATAGTGTTCTGAAGTTGGGCCATCTTTCAAAATAAGCATTCTGAAATGAACGCCTTTTTTAATGGCCAGTTCAAATTCACGGCAATAATGTCTATAGCGGGGATCAAAGGTGATCAACCAGTAAACATAATCTCCGGGATACAATCCATGCATGATTTCTGAAAAATCCAATTCTTTCTCGGTGATTCCTAAAAAACCACGTTTTTTGGCATTGATAACGGTTTCATCGATATATTTGGACAGTACGCCATGAAATATTTTCTCAGTTTCCTTACGCTCTTCGGTAGCAATTATCCAGTGATGAAAAAAACCTACTGAAATCACCACAGATGTAAATAAACCGAACTCAGAAATAATCTTTACCAGCCAGACATATTCTTTATCGCCAAGGTCAACGGCCAGGACGCCAAAAATCTTGTAAATAGTAAATCCGCCGAATATAAGCACCAGCGCAAACAACCACTTCAGGATATTAAGATTTGATGACATAGCTATTGCTCCTATCCGTCATGTTATGGCGCGATAAATATTTCATTTGCCTTCTCGCTTACTCCTCCTGAGTTAATTTTTCGATACTGAGGCATTCCTTGGCAAAACAACGATGAATAGTGCTCAATATCGGTATTTCTATAAGCGTACATTCAATACATTCGCGTTCCTGATAGGCCTTTGTCTATAACCATCAGTTCCTGATAGCTATACTTCGCACGGTTACGGTTGAAGAAATGATAGCGAGTTGTTTTTTGTCGATAGCAAGGCGCTGAAACAGGTGCATCAAGCTATGAAACTGTTTCAGCAACGCGGCTATCGGCATAAAATCAGCCGCTAGGAATCCGCAACTGTGGCCGGGCGAAGTATATATGGCAAACCTACCGGTATGGCCAGCCAAGAACCCAATATCAAATAGTCAAAGGTGCGACAGCAGTGCCGGTGATGCCGTCATAGGGTGCATGTTACGGCCAGACGAAATTATCGTTGCCGATGTGTACCTTGATATTTTTCCGGACAGTTCTTCCAGTATTTCCAGCGAATAAACCTGCCTAACAAATCTCGAAAGTATGGCTGTCTGATAGCCGGAACCGACGCCGATTTCCATAATATATCGCTGAACTCAGTCTCCAACAAATCACTCATCAAAGCGATGATATGAGTCCGAGAGATAGACTGTACCGAACCGATAGATACCGGGCCATTTTCGTAGGCGAGAAAGCCAATATCCGCAGGTAAAAATTCATGTCGCGGTACTTGTTTGATAGCAGCAATAACCCTGTCATCCAATACACCTTACCGAATGAGATGGCGGGGCAGATTAACTTCCCTTTCGATATCGTTCGACACCGCTACAGACCGTTCATTGACTATGCTCCGAAGGGCGTTTTTCATTCTCACGGCTTGGTGACTGACTCGCTCTATAAAAATCAATCTAGCACCCGGACATGGATATTTTTCTCTGGCAATATGAATCATCATTCCAACATAACCCTGTCTAGATTTCAATTGGATACATTACTGATAGCCTGGAACAAAAAAGACAGCGCATATTCGAAGAAAATTGCCAAAAATCAGCCTGATACTCGGCAGGCGAAGCCAACAAGTTAAGCTCCACACTGAATAATGACATAACCAAATCCAACGAGGCTAAATCCACGTAAGCCATGCTATTAAAAGCGTTTCGAGACCATAAACGAAGCTATGGCAATTCTTTTGAATCAATTTTTTAAGAAATTTTCAATCCCGCTTCATGCTTTTGTTTAACCTATACTTCGCACGGTTACGGTTGAGGAAATGATAGCGAGTTGCTTTTTGTCGATAGCAAGGCGCTGAAACAGGCGCATAGCAAGCTATGAATCCGCAACCGTGGCTGGGCGAAGTATAACGAATCAATTGAAGCGTTATGCGTTTTAATTACGCTATACTTCGCACGGTTACGGTTGAGGAAATGGTAGCGAGTTGCTTTTTGTCGATAGCAAGGCGCTGAAACAGGCGCATAGCAAGCTATGAAACTGTTTCAGCAACGCGGCTATCGGCATAAAATCAGCCGCTAGGAATCCGCAACCGTGGCCGGGCGAAGTATTACTTCGAGCGGTCGGTTTTTCAGCTTTTAACAATTTATGAAAGGCTTATCTTATTAAAATGTTAGTAATTTGATTATCCGCATCCATAACCACCCGCCATATAATTTAAAAAAGCATTGATTACCAAAATACCATCATGACTAAAAATAATTACCAAAAGCCTTCACAGCAAACTCAAGAAGAGGCTCTAAAAATAGCCCGAGGAACTCAACGTCCCGCTCAAACCAAAGAACAAACCAGGCTAATTGCTCAAGGCATTCAAAAGGGAATTGATCTGTATAAAAAACAGCAAAAAGAAAAAGCCAGAGACTTAAATAGAAAACTCAAGAAAATATCAAATAAAAAGGAACAATCGACTGAGTTGGATGGTCATGAAATACAATTGGAAATAGTTTATCGACAGCATTGGCTTCCTTGGCTGCTACTGACTCTAACATGGCTAGCCATAGGAATTTACTTTCTGTTTTGAATTTAATGAGTACAAGTTATTGCGAAACAATCCCGCATGCTCGGATCAAATCTGACCGAATAAATACATCATTTTTATACAGTATGGCAACCAGCCTTAGGTACGCTATGCGTACGAAACTATGCAAGTATTATCCAAATTTAACTAAATAAACGCGATGCTCAACTTTTAAACCTCAACCAATGATTCAAAAAGCAAAGTCGGGTTGCCCATTAGCTTTCCCAAGAAGCAGCCCATAGTGTGGGCAAGCAGTTTACGGATGAAACGGTTAGCTAAATGCCAAGTGTCGCGAGCCCTCACTTTTTCGATATGAAATCGCTCGGTCAACTGGCCAATGACGGTTTCCACTAAGCGCCTGCTCGACATCAGTTGGCCGACACACGCCGTTGATCTTAAATCTTGCATGTTTTTCCGTAAAGGGGGTCTGCAAATCAATACCTTGCTGTACCAATTCTTGCTTTAGTCTGGGACGGATATAGCCTTTGCGGTAAGTGTCAATAAAACCGTCGCAAAAAGTTATCAAATTAATGAACGGTGTTAGCCAAATTATCAGCAGAGATACTGTTTTATTTATCAGGGTTTAAGTGGAACGCTTGTTAAAACAAAGGCATTTAACGACGGTTAATTTGGATCAATTAACCGAAAAAAATGCAGAATGGCAAAAAACTATCGGCTTAACGGCCCTTCTGTACTCTGTTTTGCGGGTGTATCCTAAAGCCGAACTTATTTCCTAAGCAGACCGAAATCGTCTCCGATTGTAAACGATGTCGGCTCTTGGGAGGCTGAGAGATATTTGCGTGAAAAAGTTGGAATCCGGGATGTGGAAAAGTTTACTAGTTCGTGAGCCGTGACATTTCTATCTATCGGCATGTTGTCAGCCTCTCCTTTCATGCCCGAAGTAATGACATAAGTAAATAAGCCGTGCCCTAAGTCTTTTAATTCGGCGGCCTCTTGGTCTTTTCGCGTTGCCGCTAAAAATACAACGCCAACCGATTTGCTGACGGATCGGCCGAAATGGCGCTGGGTATTTTGCAGTTGCCGGAAGGTGTCGAGACTTGCGCCGGAATAACAAGAATCAATCATGACAATGATTTTTTGAGCAGATATGCCCGACAATAACGATTGAATTTCTTGAGCCGAGATACCTAATTTTGTATAGGCATTGGCATTATTTTGCAAGGTCGTCTCATACGGCATGAAATACCATTCGCCGTTGATAGCGAGACCGTGGCCGGCAAAATATAAGGCTAATACGTCATTCTGTCCGAAGTTTGCGGTGTTTTTTAAAGTGTCAATAATGGCAGTTTTGCTGGCTTTTTCGTTAAACAAAGAGTGTTCAATGACCTTGTTAAAACTCAGCAGTTTTTTCTGACTAAGCATTTCTGCAATCGACTGAGCGTCGGCAACACTGTAATCCAAATTTAAACTCGGATCTTTGTAACGGTTAATGCCGACAGTCATAATATGTAAAACTGTCTCCGGTGTATTGCCGCTAAAGTTTAAGGCTTGTGAAATAGGCGAGCTTTCAATCCCCATTTTATTTTCACCTATCGCTTTAAATTTATTTGCACCTGCAAGCGGCATAATGTTGTAACGGGTCGTGCGGGTTAACTTACCGTTAAGCTCGTTTTCGGTATTGCTGCTAATCGCTTTTTCTTCAACAACTTTACCGTTGTGATAAAGCTTCTGTCCGCCAATGCCGCCGCCGGAGTCAGTGAGTTGCACTGTTACGCTAAAAGTCTGTCCCGCCTGTCTGTTATTGTCGGGAAAATTAATGCTTACCTCAGGCGGCAGAGTAATGCCTGCTTGAACCTGAAGGGGTTGCCGGTTAATGAACGACTGCTTTTTGGCTAAATGCCCGGCAAGCAAGCCCGGCTCGTAATAATGTTCGGAAAAACTATCGAGCGGTAGATTTTTAGTATCTGCATCCCAGGAGACATTTGACAAGCCGGGCTCCGAACCATCGAATCGACCTTTATTATCCAAGACGGTCCAGCCGGTAGTTGTGGCAATCAGTTTTAACAGCTCTAATCCGGTCGAGCTTTGCCATAAGCGAATGATTCCTTTTTGATCCGTACCGAGCAATTGTTCGCCATCGTGAATAAATGCTAGTTGTACCATGTCTTCGTCAACCGGAATTTCCTGGAGTATTTCACCGGAACTGTTAAAAAGCTTAACGGCTTTTGCATCGGTTGAAACTGCAATGTTGTCTAACTTGCTATTGATTGCAGCGGCAATAACGGAATCGCTATTAGCTAATTGTCGGCTATTGATTTGTGCGTGTGTTCTTGCGTCAAATTGCAGTAATTGGTTGTCTGAGTCTACAGTCAAAATAGATGCCGTATCTTCAGCAATCGCCATTAAAGATTCGGATAATTGAGTCAATTCGGCGATTTTTTTTCCGTCATTTAATTGCCATAAATCAACCTTGCCGGATTCACTGGTGCTTACAAAATATCTATTGTCCGGACTAATAATTAGATTTGTTAAATTATCCTCATAGCCGCTTGGAAACTCATTGGTTTTGCTAAAAGTATTCAAATTCCAAGAAACAATTTTGCCGTTCTTGTGCGCAGCTAAAAGTAAGGATTCGTCGATTGAGACAGCCATTGCAATAATGGCATCGTTGTTACCGGTCAGTTGATTTAAGAATTTTCCGGTTAATACATCGTAGCGACTAACGATTCCAGTAGTGGCTGCGATTAAAACGCTGTTTGTTTTTGCGAGTGGCAGAACTTTACTGGCATCATGTGCCATGATTGTCGGACGCTGTACGCCTAGTCGGCTATCCCATACCCGAACGGTATTATCTTGATGAAGTACGGCAAATAACTGCTCGTCTGGGCTTAACGAAAAATCGTTGACGTGTCCTGAAGCGTTACGGACTCTGAGTTGCGGAATAATGAGATTGTCGTTAAGACTTTTGGAAATAGCGCTGGTGCTTGTTCGAGTGATTTGATTGGTAACTTGCTGCGAAATAAAGTCATCTATGCCCGCGCTGACATCGGTTATATAAAAAATGAACGAAAGTAAT
>JADHTX010000206.1 GCA_016784875.1 Methylobacter sp. | reverse complement strand
AAATGATAGCGAGTTGATTTTTGTCGATAGCAAGGCGCTGAAACAGGCGCATAGCAAGCTATGAAACTGTTTCAGCAACGCGGCTATCGGCATAAAATCAGCCGCTAGGAATCCGCAACCGTGACCGGGCGAAGTATAAGTATTCATACGGATTTACCTTCGCTCAAAAACGAGGAATAATTTTTATTAATGGCGCTTCCAATAAAGTCGTTTCATTTACGCTTAACTCAACGAGAAGTACGCCTATGAAAAATCATTTATGAATACCGGATGGTCTTTTGCATGTTTACTCAACAGCACTAACCATTGAAAAAGCCGCTCCTAAACCGGTTGATGAAGTGTATCAACGCGTACAGCATATTGTGCTCTATGCGTTAGACTAAACCCTGCAAACATTCACCAAAACCGTGCTTAGACTGAATCAGTGTTCATGGATTACTTTCTGCGCCTGAACGTGTGTTCACGGTGCCGATATGCAGAGTCTCGCTCAATTTAAAGCGGCAAAAACCGACGACATCGAATTTAAAAAAGGTACACAGCTGAGCGAGTACGGCAACCTTGTCATACCGGCTCATAGTCAGCACTATTAAAACACCGGCCGAATCAATTGAATGATATAAAAGCCTTCATTGATTAAGCCACATAAGTCTGCCTACCAATTCAGTCTGGTTAATTTTCGCGGACTTGCCCTGTTAAACAGCAATAACCTGGAATAACACATTATGCCGTTACGTGAACTTGAAACCTGGATGTGGGCAGAAGCTTGCGAAATACTGGATAGGGCCGATCGCATGCATCGACAGCTCTTTAGACCGGTAGTTATGAACGTTAAACGGCCTACTTGGGAACCGCCGGTCGATGTCTACGAAACCCGTTATGAATTTAAAATCATGATCGCCCTACCGGGTGTTGCCCCGGAGCATTTGAGCGTCATACTGGAAGGCGACTATTTAATTATTGAAGGACAGCGGCATCTGCCGGACAGCGCCCAAGCACATATTCACCGCTTGGAGATTCCCTACGGCCGATTTGAGCGGCGCATTGAACTGCCTGCGGGACGTTTTGAACTCGGCTCCCGTGAATTTTTGAACGGTTGTTTATTAATTTCACTGCGAAAAATATAAGGGCTATTTATGCAAAAGGATCCGAACAACAAACTTTTGGAAACGGCAAAGGACAATAAAGAACCTTCTTCAGAAATCGAACAAGAGCCCCCGTTGCCCTCCCCCTCGATTCCCAGCGATGCACTGATCATTGTGCCTATGCGGGGTACAGTGCTTTTCCCACAAAACGTTGCGCCTTTGGTGATAGGACGTAAAGCCTCTATTGCTGCTGTGCAAGAAGCGGTACGCTCCGAAAAACCGATCGGATTAATCATGCAGCTACGCGATAAAGACGAAGAACCCAATCCGGACGATCTTTACAACATCGGCACTGTCACAGAAATCTTACGCTACATAACGGCTGCTGACGGCGCGCATCATATCGTTTGTCAGGGCGTGCAACGCTTTCGTGTTCAGGCATTTCTGCCCGGCTATCCGTTTCTTGTCGCCCGTATCGAACGCTACGAAGAATCTGAACTGAGCACCAAGGATATCGAAGCCCGCGTCATTACGCTTAAGCAAAAAGCCCTGGAAGTGCTCACTCAGTCCCACCATGCACCTGATGAGCTGGTTAATGCTATTCGGACTATCGCCTCTCCAACGATGGTGGCCGACATGATTGCCAGTTACCTGATTTCGAAGTCGGAAGAGAAACAACAAATATTAGCGCTGTTCGATATACAGGAACGTATCGACAAAATCCTGGAATTACTCAATTATCAAATCGAGGTCTTAAAGCTTTCCAATAAGATTAACGAACAAACCCAGGAAACCATGGGGCAGAGACAACGCGAATTCGTTTTGCGCGAGCAAATGAAGGCTATTCAGAAGGAACTGGGTGAAGAGGAAGGAATTACTGCCGAAATTGAAGAAATCAGCAATGCCATCAGCACCGCCAAGATGCCTGAAGAGGTCGAAAAGCAAGCGCGTAAGGAGCTAGGCCGCTTACAGCACATGCCGGATGCCAGCGGTGAGTATTCGATGATACGCACCTACCTTGATTGGCTGACGGAATTACCCTGGTCCATCGCGAGTCCCACCATCATTGACATAGCAAAAGCCCGCGAAATCCTTAACGAAGACCATTACGGCCTGGACAAAATCAAACAACGGATTTTGGAATTTCTGGCCGTGCGCAAGCTGAACCCGAACGGCAAGAGTCCTATTTTATGCTTCGTCGGCCCCCCGGGCGTTGGCAAAACCTCATTGGGACGCAGCATAGCTCGGGCAACGGGACGTGAATTTATTCGTGCCAGTCTGGGCGGACTGCATGACGAAGCCGAAATCCGAGGCCACCGACGCACTTATATTGGCGCTCTGCCGGGTAACATTATTCAATCCATCCGCAAGGCGGGGACTTATAATCCGGTATTTATGCTGGATGAAATGGACAAAATCGGATCTGGATTTCATGGCGACCCCTCTTCAGCCTTATTGGAAGTACTGGACCCCGAACAGAATTCGACCTTTCGCGATAATTATCTGGCCGTACCGTTCGACCTGAGTCATGTCATGTTTATCGGAACCGCGAATGTACTGGACAGTATCCCCGGGCCTTTGCGCGACCGGATGGAAGTGATCGAATTAAGCGGTTATACCTCCGATGAAAAACTTCAGATAGCCAAACGCTATCTGATACACCGGCAACTGGAAAGTAACGGTTTAACTGCTGAACAATGCGCCATTACCGAAAACGCCTTATTAACCATTATTCAGGACTACACCCGTGAAGCCGGTTGCAGAAATCTGGAGCGTGAAATCGGTTCGGTATTTCGTCATATTGCCATGCGGATTGCCGAAGGCACTGTCGTTAACGAGCAGGTTGACACCGACCATATTCCCGGCATTCTGGGACCGAAAAAATTTGACAGCGATGTTGCGATGCGTACCAGTGTTCCCGGCGTTGCAACAGGACTTGCCTGGACACCGGTCGGCGGCGATATTCTTTTTATTGAGGCGACATGCATACCCGGTAACGGCAAATTAATTCTTACCGGACAGTTAGGCGAAGTCATGAAAGAAAGCGCTCAGGCCGCCTTAAGCCTGGTGAAATCACGCGCTCATCAACTGAAGTTAAAACCGGAAATATTCGAAAAAAACGACATCCATGTTCATGTTCCGGCAGGAGCCATTCCTAAAGACGGCCCCAGCGCAGGCGTTGCGATGTTTACCGCATTATTTTCTGCGTTTTCTGAGCGCACCGTGCGCAACGATGTTGCGATGACCGGAGAAATCAGCTTGCGTGGCCTGGTATTACCGGTCGGCGGCATTAAAGAGAAAGTCATTGCGGCGGCCAGAGCAGGAATAAAAACAGTCATGCTTCCCGCCCGCAATCAAAGAGACTTTGAAGAAATACCGGAGGCAGTGAGAAATCGACTCCAGTTTATCTGGCTGGAGAAAGTAGATGATGCGTTAAAATATGCCGTAGAAGAGTTACCCAGGAAAATAAGCCTTCCATAACGATGACGATAGGCATTATCGAACCTCATCATTTTTATCTCAACAAACTTGCAGAGTGTTTCAGGCAATTTCTTGGTAATCATGCCTGCATTCAGAAGCTGTTGAGCATAAGAATGATCTGTAGTGTGCGCACTACAATAAGCGCGGCTATTGCACAGTGGGCTGTTTTAATCGCCTCGGCCAGCGGCATACCTGACTCAATGTTGCGCGCTATTTCCGAATTGTTATCCCGCTTGCCGCTTCTCCTGCTTCGTGTCCGCCCATGTTATCTGCTAAGACCCGCAAGCCGAATTTCGGCAAAGCGAGATGACTATCCTCGTTTAATTCACGCACCCGGTATACAGGTTCAGGGCGAAATTGATACTGTTCTGTTAACCAATACCCAGACTGCCATCTTGCATAAAATGGCCAAAATCGCTTTACCGGGTAAAAGAAGTTACTCACTGGGTTTGGATTCAAGATCTTCCGTGATGTAAAAATTATTCAGAATCCCGATTGTCCGCATATGTTTATTTCCAAAGGCCATGTCGTAGGTGCTGAAAAAAACATAATCCTTTCGTACCGTCTGTTTGGTCATTAGATTGGCAGCGAAACCGCCAAACAAAGAACCCAGAGCTCCTGCCATGGGATTCTTTTCTTTTCTCGTTTCTTCGGTAATCTGTTGGCTGATGAATTGATCGTAGCTGTCCAGTTTAGGATTGGTATACGCCAAAAGACCCAATAATGCGATCAAGAGAAGGATTATAGAAAACAATTTCATTGGAACCTCGAATAAGTGTGTTTCTGGATAAAAGCTAAAAATCATAGCAGCATCATCAGGATAACATAGCATTCTGCAAGCCGAAGTCATTAGCTTTTGTTGCCCCGACATAGCCCGTAGTAATTACGTATACCAAGTCCTCAGCATTATGAAACATAATAAGGTCACCATCTTAAATTTTTTCTATCTAGCTCCTTGTTCTTTTCGGGCATCATGGACAGAATGTCCTTTACAGTATACTGAACGCTAGTGGGCCACTTGGTTATGAGGCAAAGCCCGGAAACACCAGACAAAAGCAAGTGCGAGTGTGGCGATACGTCGAAAAGCTTTAATATTGAACCTCTTGCAAAACTCTAAAGGCGAACTGGATTTTCTGCCCACATAATTGATGAGTCCATACTTTTGGTGTTGTAAACGGTGGGCAACTAGCCGGAATCATTGCCTGACCAGATTGAATTGTTCGATTTTGCCGACAAGATCTATTGCCAAAGGAGAACCGCCCGTTCATAAAAGCTGTCGATCAAATCAATCGGGGCTTTCCGAGGGTTATTTTAGTCGCCGCCGCTGGTATTGATAAGGCTTTAAAGCAACGAGAATGGGTTTGTGTTAAATAAAAAAATACCTTCCAAAAAGGGCGGAACACGCCACCCTTTTGCTAAGATACTGACGCTATTTATTGCCGGCCTGAAGAAAGCCCAAAGCCTTTTCTAGAGGTATAACAGCTATTTTGGTATCACCTGCATTGCCCGCACTAATGGCATTTTCCAGCTCATCCACGGCGGATTGTATTTCAGCTTTTAAATGCCCCATAGCCACGCTTTCAGCCATTTTTGCGTGTTTCAGCGCTGTTTCCGCATGCTCGACCAATGCCGACGCGTTGCCTGCCTTGCCTTGCGCTATGGCGGCACTGGTGTGTTCTATTGCAGCGTATGCATGTTCTTCGGCGAAAACTGCTGTACTAAGAAATGTGCCCAGTAATAGTAATAATCCTGTAAATGCAACTATTGATTTTTTCATGACTTTGTTCTCCTTAAAGGGTAGTTGACAATCTTTATACTTCGCCCGGCCACGGTTGCGGATTCCTAGCGGCTGATTTTATGCCGCTAGCCGCGTTGCTAAAACAGTTTCATAGCTTGCTATGCGCCTGTTTTAGCGCCTTGCTATCGACAAAAATCAACTCGCTATTATTTCCTCAACCGTAACCGTGCGAAGTATATACTAATGAAACTAAGTGCCGAGACATGACAGTCCCCGCCAAATTCAAGCTAAAAATTGATTGCTGTGTCCGTAATACGATAGGGTAAGCTAATGACTTATACAATTAGTAGAGCTACCTATGGAGGTGCCGAACAAATCATTTCCGTTCATGATTCGACATGAACTATCCTGCGCTTATTGCCTATAACTTTTAATGCATAATCTCAACCGGATCGGCCTGACAGGCCACCACGGCATCAATATCCATTAAGTGTCAGGTTGTAAAATTTGGTTTTCACTTGCCCTTAGATAGAACATGTCTGATACTTTGCCGTCTATACGAAAATTAAGCACCTCAATGATTCAGGAGAACTCACCATGTCGAATTTCATGTATTTTGCATCTATTCCACCCATTATTCGTAGTCTGACCAATTTACGGGCTATCCTCGAAAAAGCGGTCGCTCATGCCGAGGCCAAGAAAATCGATCCATCCGTTCTGATCAATGCGCGTCTATACCCTGATATGTTTCCGCTTTCACGGCAAATTCAGATTGCAACAGACGTTGCCAAAGGCGCAGTTTCACGCCTTGCAGGTTTGGAGCCACCGAAGTTCGAAGATAATGAATCAACCTTCGAGGAACTGTTAGCGCGAGTCGATAAGACCATCGCACTGCTTGAATCCTGTAAGCCTGAACAGATTGACGGCTCCGAGGATAGACTTATCACGCTGCCGATGCACGATAGAACCGTCACCTTTAAAGGTTTACCCTATCTTTTCGATTTTGTTCTACCCAACATCTATTTTCACGTAACTACCGTATATGCGATTCTGCGACATAACGGGGTGGAGATTGGCAAAAAGGATTTCTTGGGAAACATTGACTAAGGCCTAGTCATGTTTATTTGCGGTTGGGTTCTGCGGTTTTAGTTTGGTGCGTTAATCAACTAAAAACGGCCTTTTGTGTAGCGGTTTACAATACCTTCGCCAAAAATCACGCTGCTTTTGAATGAATCCTACCGATTTCTGCGGCCTGGAAAATCCTATCGTCAATTAAAAAATCTTCGGCATTTTTGCCGAGTGAATTTATAATGCGACGCGTGTATTTTCGGGC
>JADHTX010000006.1 GCA_016784875.1 Methylobacter sp. | reverse complement strand
TGCAATGCACTGTATCGTTTTGTCTCCGCGTTGCAAAGTTTTTTCTATCGCTTGGTCTTTGAATTCCTGACTATATCGAATTGCCATTTTGGTTGCCTCTTGGTTTGGTTGAGGCGACAACTATCCTGACACTGGGGGGTAAGCGCTTTCAGCAATAGAGGTAGAAATGAGCATGGCGGACTATAAACTACCAGCATATTTTCAGGCTGAAGAACCTAAACTGAGCTTTCATCCAGAAAGACCAGCAGATGTAGACATTCATCCTTTAAGAGGACTATTAAGGTATGGCCCCTATGGTCAAAACACAATGGCCGCCATTAGAGGTCCGATAAGAATCGGAATAATTTGCCCTAAAGGGAACCTCCCAAAACTTAAATTCTTTATTTCTGGTCTTGATAACAGACATATAACTGCTCATAAAACAGGCTACACTCCGAACTATCCAGGCATGGCATCGGCTTTTCGAGTTAATGCAGCTATTGAGGAGAGCTTAACTTATGAAATAAGCTTTGATATTCGACAAATTGATTCTAGCGCAGTCCCTCACCTTAAATTTGCTGAAACACTTACAAACGCCATAAGATCATTTGCCAAACAAAGGCATAATTTCGACATTTTGATCATTTACCTACCTGACACTTACGAAAAATACTTCTCCCATAAAGACACTGGGTTTGATCTACATGATTTTGTGAAAGCTGAGTCGGCGAACAACAATATAATTACTCAATTTCTCAGGGATAAAGCATTAAATACTCAGTGTAAATCAACTAATTATTGGAACTTAGCATTAGCTATCTACACCAAAGTAGGTGGTATTCCCTGGAAAATGTCTGCCTTGGAAGATAATGTCGCATTTATGGGAATTAGTTATTCTGTAAGAAATAATGTCGAGATTAAAGATGGTAAACCAAGGTTCGTAACCTGTTGTAGTCAAGTATTTGATTCTCAAGGCACAGGCTTAGAATTTGTCGCTTTCGATGCTCAACCAAAGACATATACACATTACGGAGATAACCCTTTTCTTGATCGAGAGCAGATGGGGCGTTTAGTCAGTCGGGGTTTGGAAATTTATCGATCCCACAATGGTGTTCCACCTAAACGTCTAATTATCTACAAAACGACTGAATTTCGAACAGATGAGATTGATGGCTGCTTTGATGTATGGGGAAAAAACGAAGCTCTAGATCTAATCAGTATTAATCAAAACACGCCGTGGAAAGGAATGCAGCGTCAAAGAAATCATGTGACTCCCAATAAAACACAACCCTCATTGTACCCGGTGAATCGTGGAACCTATGTACCCATTGATGATTTTGATCTTTTACTCTGGACTCAAGGAAATGTTAACGGCATAGCCGATGATGGCAAGCCATTCTATCGCGAGGCAAGAGGTATACCAGAGCCACTGCATTTGACTCGGCATGGCGGTCATGGGCCATGGAGCGACATAGCAAGCTACACCCTTGCTCTTACTAAGATGAATTGGAATAACTCTGGCCTTTATGACCAGCTACCGGCGACACTACTGGTATCAAGCAAACTTGCGAAGTTTATAAAGCACATGCCCTCGATTGCTCATTTAATCAACCATAAATATGATTTAAGATTTTTCTTGTAATCGGATTGGATGAGCACTGTAGATTGGACATGCTTTTTATACCCAACATCACGATATTTCATTATGACGACAGATTTCTATTTCTCCATCGCCGGATGCTAAAGCGTTGCCCAACCCAGGCGACCGTACGTTTTTAAATAACAACCTCCAAGCCCTTTTTCTGTACTAAATGCAGCCAAGTAGGGGGAGTGTCGCGCACAATTCATGAACGCCAAACGCTCAAACATCAGCTTGTTGAGGCTAATGTCGCGTACTTTGGCGATATTAATGCCGAAAAACTTCCCTACTTGGCCTTTTACAGCTAATCAATCCAACAGCCAGAACATGCTATCCACTACAACGCGAATCGTCGTATCAGACTGCCATCATATATTCACACAAATTATTTGTATCATAAGGTGGAAAAATTTACCGTTGATTTTTTACTTTAATGTCCGTATCGCTTACTCGAAATAATCGACAAATATAGTTGGATAAATCACCTATCGATAATTTCCAGGCAGGCAATAATCGTATGCCGGACAATAAAAAAAGTCATCGCTATCGGATACAGCATGTAATGCCGGGTAATCAGCAGGCTAATCAGTACCAGCCCCACGATCACACGAATGTCTAAACGGCTGATTTTTTCTAGGTAACGCAGGTGTACGACAGATTCATGATCGAAATACTCACTTTTGTTGATCAACGTTAACGTGACGATTGATGTTAACAATGCGTAATACAATGGAAAGAAAAAAAACATGGGCGCATCGTAACTGAACTGCGGCACCCAGTAACCATACCAAATCAGCAAACAACTGGTCGCAAAGCCATCGTGCCAGGTAACGGTAGAAATTTTTTTTAAATAGCCGAACAGTAAACTGCCGACCATTATCGTCAACCCGATACCCACGGCTACTGGAGTGGTCAGTAGCTTTAGAAATTCGTTTTGGTTCTGAACTAGGGCTGCCAGTGCCAAGCTACAAAGAATAAATCCGATCATGATCAAATGCCCTGTGTGTTTTCGTTGACTATAACATCATCAGTGCTAAGAGCAGAAGACGGAAAGCCCCTTCTAAAAATACGGCTACTAACTTAAGCCGGGACAGCCTAAGGTTAAGCCGTTCGTGGTGAGCTTGTCGAACCATGATCGGCTTAACCGTACACCCTTCGACAAGCTCAGGGCGAACACGATTTCCTCACTGCCCTCCCGATGATCAGTCGGGGATTCTGACTTTTTTAGAAGGCGGAATCAAGATATAAGGGCGAACGGTTAAGCCTTTTATGTGTCCCGCCTTAAACGGAAAGCCAAAAATACGATGCCATTGCGTTATTGTCCATTCTTGGTATTCTTGCGATAACGGCGATCTTGAAGAACTTATCATTTCTTATATATCACAATCTAATCACCTGATGAAAATCGGCATACAAACTTGGGGCTCTAATGGCGACATTCGTCCGATGCTGGCTTTGGCCGATGGCCTGCGGAAAGCGGGTCATCATGTGACACTGGTAGTGAGCAGTATCGACAACCACAGTTATCGAGTCATTTGCGAACAATTGGGGATAGCCTACCGGCAAGTGCCGGAACATATCGACTTCGATATGCCAGATTTCGCCCAGCGGTCATTTCGAATGCACCCTCTGCAATGGTTGCGCGCATTACTTGATGAAGCATTTTTCCCCTACGAGCAGGACGTGTATCAGGCCGCACAACAATTAGTCGCCGATAATGATTATGTCATCGGTCATCATTTTCTCTATCCGCTAAGATTGGCGGCGCAACGCCTGCACAAACCGTTTTTCAGCGTGACATTGTGTCATGCCGCGATACCTAATCCTGCCGTCCCGCCTTTTAGATTCCCAGATTTGGGTTTTCATATCAATAAATTGAGCTGGAGGCTGCTCGATACATTGTTCAATTGGGCGTTAAAAAAACCCTTGTGTCGATTATGGCAGGAAGCGCGAGTAACGCCGCCAGACCGAATGCTAACCGGACTTCTAAGTTCAGAACAGCTCAATTTGGTTGCGGTTGATCCGTTGTTTTGTCCCTCATTTGAGCACTGGCAAGTACATCACCAAGTATGCGGTTTTTTGAATTTCACTGTAGATGCTCAACATTGGACGATTCCTGACTCGCTAAACGATTTTTTGGATAATGGCGTAGCGCCGGTGTATATGACATTCGGCAGTTTGCAGCAGGCAATGCCCGACTGGAGCATGGATTTGTTTGTGGAAGCAGTGACGTTGGCAGGTTGCCGAGCTATCATCCAGACCAGTTCAGCGCGCTACCCTGCCGACAGCCAAATCGATCAAATCTATTTCATTGGTAGACATCCGCATCAACCGTTGTTCAAACGCTGCACGGCAATTGTCCATCACGGCGGTGCAGGCACGACTCACTCTGCAACCCGATCAGGCTGTCCGTCTGTGGTGGTGCCGTTTATGGATGAGCAATTATTCTGGGCACGGCAACTGCAATCACTGGGTTTAGCCGGAAAACCCTTGCCTGCCAAAAAAGTGACCGCCGCCACTTTGGCTCGGGCCATACAGGCGATTTTGGATTCAAAGACGATAGGAAACAAGGCCAAGCAAGCCAGTCTAGCCCTGCAAAGTAACAACGGTGTAGAACGAGCGATACATCTGCTGGAAGCACAATTCCAGCGTTGAATTTAAAAACTGTCGCGGGGGCAGATGATAGCCTTTATAATCTTTCTCCATGAGCTTACAAAATCGCATACTTAACCATTTCACTTGCAGCATCCGAATCCAGCAGGATACATTGAACAGCCTCGGCGAGCTTATCGAGTTTGCCTCGCAACGGCTGGTCGCAACGTTGCTGAATGATAAGAAAATAATCACTTGCGGCAATGGCCGTTCTGGGGCCATTGCCCAGTTGCTGTCATCGGCCATGCTTAACCAATACGAACGTGATCGGCCATCGTTACCGGCTATTGCCTTAACCACTGACACAACCACCCTCACCGCAATAGCCAACGACTATCATTTTGACGATGTTTTCGCTAAACAACTCAGGGCCTTAGGGCAAAGCGGCAATATATTGGTCGCTTACACCGACGGTAACAATTCGACCAATATCGCCAAAGCCATTAGCACGGCACACGATAAAGACATCACCGTCATCGCCCTGACCGGCAATAATGGCGGTATGATTGCCCCTTTACTACATGAAACCGACATTGAAATTCGCGTACCGTCAGATTCCAGCATACATATTCAGGAAGTACATGCAATGATTACCCATTGCTTGTGCGACTTAATCGACCATCAATTATTTGGCGGCTAGGAAGATGAAAAAGCTGGTATTCTTGCTGCTGGTATATGGCTTTTTTATTTCCGGCTGTTCGACAATTGCGGCGGGTGGCGCGGAAATAACCGGTTTGTCGTTATTAAATGACCGTCGTACAAGCAATGCTATTTTGGCTGACGAGTCTATTGAAGACCATGCCGGTGCCAGGCTAAATGCCTATTACGACTTACGAGAAAAATGCCACTTTAATATCACCGCCTACAACGGTTCGGTGTTGGTCACCGGCGAGACGCCGAAAGAAGAATTCCGCGACCGGATTATCGACATCGTTCGCGTCATCCCCAATGTAAAACTGGTGCATAACAAGCTGACTATTGCTAAGCCCAGTCCCTATAACTTCCGCGCTAATGACACTCTGATTACCGGCAGAGTAAAAACTGCGCTCACTCAAATACCGAATTTTAACGCTGCCTGGGTAAAAGTCGTTACTGAAAAAAGTACGGTTTACCTGATGGGACTTGTACATAGAAACGAAGGCTCTGTCGCCATTAATGCCGCCAGACATCAACCCGACGTAAAACAAATTATCACTATTTTTGAATACCTTGACTAATATTACCCCCTTACCTATCGATTTTTTAAACTTGCTGGCGGAAACTTTTGCTGCCGGTGACATGTTAACTGCCCCCGAAGACTGCTGGACTTACGGCTATGACAACAGCCGTCGTCACGTTCTACCTCAAGCTGTAGTTTTCCCTACCACACACGAACAAGTGGTCAGCGTCGTTAACGCCTGCAACCGATTCAACGTTGCATTAACCGCTAGAGGACGCGGCACCGGCACTACCGGTGCGACCGTCCCTCTAAAAGGCGGATTGATTGTGTCGCTGGAACGCATGAACAAGCTGGTCGAATTTTCGCCCGATAACCGCTACATCATCGTAGAGCCGGGCATGACCAACCAACAGGTACAGGACATTGCCAAACAGAGAGGCTTTTTCTGGCCGCCGGATCCTACCAGCGCCGCCTTTTGTAGCGTTGGCGGCAATCTGGCTTATAACTCCGCAGGGCCTAGAGCAGTAAAATACGGCACACCGAGGGAAAACACCTTAGGCTTGCGCGCCGTCACCGGCGCAGGCAAGGAAATCCGGGTCGGCGTCCATACCAGCAAAGGTGTGGTCGGTTACGACTTGACCCGGCTGATACTCGGCTCGGAAGGTACTCTGGCGATCATCACTCAGGCAACGTTAAAGTTGACGCCGCTGCCGGAAGCCACCAAAACCCTACGAGCCATTTACAATTCCGTTTTCGATGCGGCCAAAGCCGTATCCGCGATCATGTCGCAGCCGGTCATTCCCTGCGCGCTGGAATTTATCGACGGCAACGCGATCGAGATGATACGGCAGTATTCGGAAAGCGACCTGCCCGAACATGCCGGTGCGATGTTAATGATCGAAGTCGATGGCCAGTTGGAAGGTTTAGATACGGCAGCTAAAAAAGTAGCGGCCGCCGCAAAAAATGACGGGCTGCTGGATATCCGATTGGCTCAAACCGATGCCGAAGTTAAGGCGCTTTGGCAAACCCGGAAAGCGTTGTCTCCAGCGTTACGCAAAGTCGCTCCGAAAAAAATCAACGAAGACGTAGTCGTGCCGGTCACCGAAATGCCTGCGTTGATTGCTGGGCTAGGCGAGCTATCTAAAAAATACGACCTGCCCATCATCAACTTCGGCCACGCGGGCAACGGCAATATCCATGTGAATTTATTGCTCGATCCCGATCAGCCTGAGCAAGGTCAAAAAGCTCATGCTTGTCTGGATGAAATTTTTTCTTTGGTGCTGACGTTAAACGGAACCCTATCCGGCGAACATGGCGTGGGCCTGGAAAAAAGGGATTTTGTCGACCGGGAACTGGATGCGAATTCTTTGGAGCTGATGCGAGACATTAAGAGCCAATTCGATCCGAACGGCATACTCAATCCCAATAAAATGTTCCCGCTGGTTTGAATCTAACGGTTTGAATCTAAGAAAAAACTCAAACTTCTAGATACGTCGTATCTTCTGTGGTAAAAATTTTTTCAGCCGAATTTGGATAATGCCTTGCCGCTTATTACCCGTATAACCCGCTGCTGCCGTCCATATCGCCGGTTTGACCGTATAACAACGGCAATCCCGGATTAAGCGTTGCCGCTGCAAGCACTTTGCAGACGGCGATTTTATGATCGCCTGCGTCGGTGTAATGACTGACTTGGCAGTCGAAATAAGCCAAACTTTCTGATAATACCGGCGCGCCGGTTTCGGCTTGTTGCCATTTAAATCCAGCCATTTTGTCTTTTTCAAATCGACCAAAATGTTCCGCCAGCGCATACTGGTTCTGCCCCAGTACATTCACCGTGCAAACGCTGGACTCCTGTAACAACTGATAAGAATAATGCTCGGGATTGATGCTAATCGCCAGCAACAAGGGATCGAAAGACACCTGCATCACCCAGGCCGCAGTAAAGGCATTTTGACGCTCGCCAACACCTACTCCGATCACATAAACACCGTGACTAATCTGTTTAACCAATGCCGCCGCGTTTTCCATCATCAATGCACCAGCTTAATGCGCATAGATAAATCGACCGCCCGGACATGTTTGGTCAATGCGCCGATCGAAATGAAATCGACACCTGTTTCTGCAATTGCCCTGATGTTGTCCAAGCCGATATTGCCGGAAGCCTCAAGTTCTATGGATCCAGCGTTTAACTTTACCGCCTCGACCATATCTTCAAGACTGAAATTGTCCAACATAATCCGGTCTGGCTTAGCAGCTGCCGCCTCTAAAAATTCCTGCATGGATTCGACCTCGACTTCTACAGCAACTTTAGTCAACTCGCGCGCCGACCGAATTGCTTGGGCTATGGAGCCTGCCGCTATGATGTGGTTCTCCTTGATCAAAACCCCGTCATACAAGCCGATCCGATGATTGTAACAACCGCCGCAGGCTACCGCATATTTTTGCGCATTCCTAAGGCCGGGAATGGTTTTGCGGGTATCCAGCACTTTACAACCCGTGCCTGAAACCGCATCGGCATATTGCCTGGATACCGTTGCAGTTGCCGACAAGGTTTGTAACAAATTCAGTGCAGTACGCTCACCGGTCAACAAGCACTTAGCAGAGCCACTGAGTCGACATAACATCGTATCTTTACCGACCGCTACGCCTTCAGCCGTCAACCATTCGATATTGACGTCGGCATCCAGTGATTTAAATACCGCATCGAACCAGGCTTGGCCGCAAAGCACCATGTCTTCCCGGGTGATAACTTCGGCTTCAGCCATCATTGATTCAGGAATAATGGCTGCGGTTATATCGCCGGAACCAATGTCCTCTTCGAGGAAGGGATTAATTTCTACCATTTTCAATTGCTCTGTCATAAGCCCATTAATTCGGAAAGTACGCGTTCGGTAATCGTCGCTTTTTCATCATCGTTAATAATAGCAGCCTGCCCTAGCAGCAGCTTTTCTGCTAACTCGTCCATCTGAATTTCAAATATTTTTACTCCGTTTTTACCGACAAAGATCATGGTTTCGTCCTCTATCCAAAGCAACTTGCCCCATTGCTTTTCGGTTCCGGTAATGAATACAATCCAGCTTCCCACAGCAAGGCTTTTAGCCTGCTCCAAGCTGTCATCTGCTACCGCTCCCGCGGTTATTTTCTCATCCTTAATTTGTTGCTCTCCCAAATCATCCAGCGTTCTATTAATTTCTTTTTTATCCATTAGGATAATATGCCATACGGCAAGATCTTTAAAAAAACGTGCTTGCTCGGATTTATCGAATGAAATTTGCTTCAAGCCTTTTCTTAATTCTGCAATCAACCCCGGCAACAATTTTAATATCTGTTTTTGTTGCTGCTCATCTGCCGGTGACATAACACTTACAATCAACTCATCCATAGCCCGCACCGATTTTTCCCAGCGCTCGGGAAACTCATCTTTTCCTGTATAGGCATCCAGCAACACATCAGACCATACTTCATGCAAAAACTCAGTTATTGCTGTCGGTACCGTTTTACCCATTAAGCTGTTTTCAATCGCTATAGCGACAATTTTTCTACTCGCCCTCAATGCCTGCCCATTAATTATAAACTGCCTGACATTCTCTTCGATATGTTCGGTTCGCTGCTTTTGTTTGCTTAAATAAGTGGAAAACTCACGCGCTTCTGCCGTCCAGACGGAAAGTTCGAAATCATTATCCTGAGTTATTTTTTTAACTGCACTTACAATACGTTCTTGAACTAACTGGTCGTCATACTCTTCCGCATTTAAAAACCTTCCGGCGGCAAACACATCATCAAGTAACTGCCTAACCGAATTCTGGGGATTGAAGAAAATACCGTATCGCCCTAAAGATGCCACTGCAAACGGAATTTCCAGCTGTAAAATAGCTGTTTTCACAAACTCTTGAAGCGAATCATCTTCCCTTATTCCGCTAAAAATCAAAGCCACCAAGTCCAGCACATCCTCATCATGCTTCGCCAACATCTTGACATCCACACTAAAACTCAGATCTTTCAGTTTTTTAAGTACGTGCCATTTTAACGGTTGTTTTTTTTCACCCGAATCTACGTCACCCTTAAACTGCTGAAGCACTTGCAATGCATTTATAATTTCAAAGTGCTGATAAATCGCATTTCCGGTAACTGACATTGAATCGTAAGCAGAAGGGAAATGGACCCATCTCCATAGCTCCAGTTTTTTTTGTAGCAATGTAAACTCTGCACTTATCTGTTTAGTGCTCTCAGAAGCTGCCTCAGCTTTTTCTTTAATCTCACCTATAACATAGAACGGCGTAATAGTCGGCTCACAGTTGCGCTCTTCCACCGCAATCTCTGGAATCTCATCAGCTTCGCACTGTTTGACCAGATCACAATAAATAAATCCCAACTGACTAAAGACAGTAACTTCAAATGTTTTATATACCGCAATTCGGCTATCTATATTTAACTTCAGCGGCTTGATAACCTCGACTAAGGCACGAACCAATTTCGCCGGGAATATCGAAATTTGACTGTCGGCAATCGTTTGTTTTCTCGGCTGGACTGCAATAAGCTTATTCAAACTGGTCAATTCTTCATAAAATATGTGCTCACATTGACGAATAATTGCAGTAACTGCATGATTTTCTTTTACCGCATCCTCACTAATTAGCGAAACATTAGATAAGTCTAATTGTCCTTTCTGTTTTTTTGCGATATTTCGATCACTGTCGTCGAAAATATCGTTAACTTTTAACAAATAATCTTGTTTAATATCTCTACGAACTGAACGAAGATAGTCCAGCAATTTTATATACTGTTCTTTGTTCATTTTTTCGCGATTTTTACCTAACTGCAAGCCGAATTCAACATCAATACGCATACAGCAATCGTTGACAGCTTGCTCGAAATGCTGAAAAAAAATCGGCTTAACTTTACCTAATATCGCGGCCTTATTGGCTTTAACCAAACCTGAATTTATTTGCTGACGATTGTCCATAGCAATGTATCTGCTGCTGTTATTAAAAGATAAATTAGTCATGACCTTGTCCCCAAATAGTGTTATGACTAATAATATGCACATTTATCCCTAATACTGTGCTTTGTTTCCGTTTTTTACCTCTTTGACTCGCTCATGAAAATAAACCGACACAGGTTAACCGGAATTCCCCAAACTCCATCACAAAACTTTGATGAAAGACCTGAGCCGGAAGATATTTCATTATTGGTTATACACTGCATCAGCCTTCCGCCCGGAGAATTCGGTAACGATTATATAGACCAGCTATTTTGCAATCGGCTTGATCCTGGACAACACCCCTATTTTGAAGACATTTATCAATTCAAAGTATCCGCACATTTATTGGTTAAACGCGATGGAAGTTGCGTTCAGTATGTACCATTCGATAAGCGCGCCTGGCATGCGGGAAAGTCCGTTTATGAGGGGCGGGAGCGGTGTAATGATTTTTCTATCGGCATAGAACTTGAAGGCACTGAATTTGTAGCCTATACCGATCAGCAATATATACAACTCGCCATAATTATTCAGGCCTTACTTGAAAACTATCCTAAGTTATCAACACAACGACTTATCGGACATAGCGACATTGCGCCGGGACGAAAAACCGATCCGGGCGCATCGTTTGACTGGCAAAGGCTTTTAGGGCTATTGAAGTAACTCAAGGTGATTTTTATTCACCATGAAGACACGAAGGACTTGAGTTTTTTCTTTGAATCCTTCGTGTTTCGGCACAGCTTCGCTGCGTTTTCATTACGCCAACTCATGCATAACCTACCAAGATATGTTGAATACAGATTTTGCATGAAGCAAATTATCGAGACAGACAATCGTTCTTGTTGTCAATTTTTAAGCCGACTCTTTCGAACCCACCAAGCCGAATGATTCTGCCAGCATCAAAATCACGCCCAAGGTAATTGCGGAATCTGCAATATTAAAAGCAGGCCAGTGCCAGGCCTTGTAATAAACATCAAGAAAATCGATTACATAGCCGTAAGCCAGTCGATCAATCAAATTGCCGACAGCGCCGCCCAAAACCAATGCCAAAGCCACCGCCAACAAGGTCTCATGTTTTTTTAACCGGGTCAGCCAAATCGAGATAACCACACTGATCACCAACGCTAACCCGGCAAAAAACCAGCGCTGCCAGCCCCCGGCTTCACTTAAGAAGCTGAAAGCAGCTCCGGTATTGTGTACATAAGTCAGCTTAAAAAAAGGCATAATCTGAACCGACTCATAAAGCTGCATAGATCCCGCTATCGCAAGCTTACTCCCTTGATCCAGCATTACCGCTATTAATGATAGCCATAACCATTTCACCATAACGATATTACGCATAGTGTCGGATTTCGCCATCGCCCGCGACATTTTCCACGCAACGACCGCATAGTTCAGGGTGTTCTTCTGTTTTTCCCACGTCAGCTTGCTGATGCCAGCAACGCACACATTTTTCATGTGAGGAAACGACAACGTTTAATTTAATGCCTTCGACTTCTGTCTGAATGGCTTCTATTGGAGCATCCTGTTCGGCCATAACCGAGGCATTGGACGCAATAAAGATAAAATGCAGTTCACTCTCTAACTGACTTAAAACCTCAAAATACTCGGCATTGCAATACAGTTCAAGCTCCGCATTCAACGAAGAACCAATATCGCCTTTAGCTCGGCTCTTTTCCAATTCCTTACCGACAGCGGCACGAACGGCCATCACTTTTTGCCAAAACTCACGATTTAAAACAGCGTCATCGCCCAACTTGACCAAGCCCTGATACCATGTTTCCAAGAATACCGACTCGCTACGTTTCCCCGGCATGTATTGCCAGATTTCATCCGCGGTATAACTGATAATCGGAGCCATCCAGCGCGTCAAAGCTTCCAGCACATGATACATAGCGGTTTGCGCTGAGCGCCGCGCCAAACCATCGGCTTTTGCAGTATATTGTCGATCTTTAACAATATCCAGATAAAACCCGCCCAGATCAATCACACAAAAATGATGAACTTTCTGATAGATATGCTGGAATTGATAAGTGTCGTAGGCAGTCTTAACTTCTTCTTGCAAAGTGTATGCTCTATCCATAACCCAGCGATCCAAGGCCAATAAATCCTTGTTATCGACCAAATGTTGCGTCGGGTCAAAATCGTCTAGATTGGATAACAAAAATCGTGCCGTATTTCGGAGGCGCCTATAGCCATCCGAAGTTCGATTAAGAATTTCATCAGATACGGTCATTTCGCCGCGATAATCGGTCGCTGCAACCCACAAACGTAACACATCGGCGCCCAAGTTCTTCATCACCGATTGCGGCGCGACTACATTACCCTTCGATTTGGACATTTTTTTACCTTCGGCATCGACGGTAAAACCATGTGTCAACACGGCCTTGTAAGGGGCTACCTCGTTCATGGCTACCGAGGCCAATAATGACGATTGAAACCAACCGCGATGTTGGTCGGAGCCTTCCAGGTACAAATCGGCCGGAAAGTGCAGCTGCTCACGCTTTTCCAATACGCAGGCATGAGTCACGCCGGAATCAAACCAGACATCCAGAGTATCGGTCATTTTTTCGTATTGCTCGGCTTCATCGCCCAACAATTCAGCCGCTTCCAGTTCGAACCAAGCTTCTATGCCTTGTTGTTCGATGCGCTGGGCTACCTGCTCAATCAATTCTGCGGTGCGCGGATGCAATTCGCCGGTTTCTTTATGAACAAAAAATGTTATGGGTACGCCCCAAGTGCGCTGACGAGAAATACACCAGTCAGGCCGACCTTCCATCATGCTTTCAATCCGCGCCTGACCCCATTCGGGAATCCAGGTAACGCGTTTAACTTCATCAAGCGCCTGTTCGCGTAGTTGATTTTTATCCATCGAAATAAACCACTGAGGCGTAGCCCGAAAAATAATCGGCGTTTTGTGTCGCCAGCAATGCGGATAGCTATGCAATATCGCGACGTGATGCACCAACTTGCCTTGCTGTTCCAATACGTCCAAAACATGAGCATTAGCGTTGAACACATGTTCACCGGCAAAGATTTCGGTACTCGGCAGGAAAACGCCGTCATTACCGACCGGATTATCAACCGGTAAGCCGTATTTTAAACCGACGATATAATCGTCCTGTCCGTGTCCGGGCGCTGTGTGTACCGCACCGGTGCCGGCCTCGGTAGTGACATGATCACCCAAAATGATCGGCACTTGTCGGTTATAAAAAGGGTGCTGCAATAACTGACGCTCCAACTCGGTACCTTTGCAATAGGCAATGACATGGTAATTTTCAATGTCGTAACGCAACATCGCATCTTTAAGCAGGGCTTCTGCGACGACCAGACGTTCTTTTTTGCCGTCTTTTTCGCATTGTGCGACTGCATATTCCAGATCGGGGTTTAACGCAACACCTTGGTTTGCCGGTAACGTCCAGGGTGTAGTTGTCCAGATAACCACCGACAACGGCCCGGATCCTTCATGCTCAGGAACATGATGACACCGACTTAAAAAACCGACTTCATCGACAACCTGAAAGCGCACATCGACCGCAGGCGAATGTTTATCTTCGTATTCGACTTCTGCTTCAGCCAGTGCTGATCCGCAATCGGTACACCAATGTACAGGTTTAGCGCCTTTTGCTATGTGGCCCTTCTGGCTGATTTTACCCAACGAGCGCACGATATCGGCTTCAAAGGTAAAATCCATCGTTAAATAGGGATTATCCCATTCGCCTAAAATACCCAGCCGTATAAAGGCATCTTTTTGAATATTGACCTGTTTTCCCGCATATTCTCGGCAGGCTTTGCGAAACACGGCGGGAGAAACTTTAACGCCTGCTTTGCCTATTTTCTTTTCTACCTGCAATTCAATCGGTAAACCGTGGCAATCCCAACCCGGCACATAAGGCGCATCGAAACCGCTTAACGATTTTGATTTTACGATGATGTCCTTTAACACCTTGTTAACCGCATGGCCGATATGAATTTCGCCATTGGCATAGGGAGGTCCGTCATGCAGAACAAACTTAGGCCTTCCGGCAAATTCCTGCCTGATTTTTTTGTACAAGTCGGCTTCGTTCCATTTTTTTAGACGCTCAGGCTCACGTTGAGCCAGATTACCTTTCATCGGAAACGCAGTATTGGGTAAATTCAGTGTTTTTTTATAATCCATCGTCATAACAATTCATCTCAGCAAAAATCTTTTTGGCTTTAGCCACATCTTTTATAATCTGGATTTTAAGCTCATCCAGCGACTGAAAACGCATTTCATCCCTGATTTTTTGTTTGAAATGCACTTCCACATAACGACCGTAAATTTCCTTATCAAAACCGAATAAATGAACCTCCAGAATAACCTTTGATCCACCGTCAAATGTGGGCCGGGTACCTACATTCGCAACGCCCTCAAATTCGCCACCATCAATACCGGTCATAGTCACGGCAAACACGCCATTAATAGGCGTATTTTTTCTAAACATCTGTATATTAGCTGTAGGATAACCGATAGTCCTTCCACGTTTGTCGCCATGCGCCACACGCCCGCAAACAGAATAACAGCAGCCTAACATTTTTTTGGCCAGAGCCAAATCACCATCGCCCAACGCATCCCTGATTAACGTGCTGCTGACTCGAAGCCCTGCTACTTGAAAAGATCCGGTATCTTCAACTTCAAAATCGAATAACTTGCCCTTATCCTTGAGCATCGCAAAATTACCGCGTCTAGCCTTGCCAAAATGGAAATCATCTCCGACCACCAGATACTTTACATTTAATTTTTTTACTAAAATATCTTCAATAAACCGCTCGGCATTGCAGTCGGCAAAATTTTGATTGAAGCGCAATATCAATAAATCATCAACGGGTAATTTAGAAAAACCTAACACTTTTTCCCGCAAACACATCAATCGTGACGGAGCATTGTCCCCCAGAAAATACTCCAGCGGCTGCGGTTCAAACGTCATAACCACAACAGGCAAAGCAAGTAATTCACCTCGCTCTGCCAGCTTTTTTATCACCGTTCTATGCCCTAAATGCAGACCGTCAAAATTTCCAATCGTCAATACACAGCCTGATTTTAACGGTTTTAAATGAGGTAATCCTCTAATGAGACGCATAAAATGTGGCAAATTTGAAAAAGCCTTTATTCTATCATGCCAAAGCCTTGCTTGAATTCAAAACATCATTGCTGATCTATATACTCAAAAAAAAAGCCCGGTGGAAAATTCCACCGGGCTTTTCTATTTTTAAATCAACGATGATTTATTTCATCATTGATTTTTTAAACATGTTGTCCAGTTTGGAGTTTGTGTCTTGTGCATACTGAGCCGCACGATTTGCAGCCGCTTCAGCAGCAGCAGCTTGTGAAGAAGCAGAATCAGCAGCGCTTTTGGCGCTAGCTGCATCAGCAGATGCTTGTGCAACAGAAGTTTTCAAGCCATCAACTTGTGATTGCAGATTTTCGATATCAGAAGTGCTTGCACAACCAACAGCTAAACTAGCAACCAGAGCAATCATTGATAATTTCATTACTTTTTTCATACTTAATTTTCCCTTTTATAAAGTTATTACACAAAAAAAACACTTACCAGTTTCGAATTCTGAACTGTTTTTAAACTATTTTCCAGTTTTATTTTAAGAAAGCTCAAATAATAATTTTCCCTACAACACGGATAATCATAAGCTATTGTTTATTAAAAATAATATTCTTTTTAATCTCAACTTAATCACGGCATCTTTTTTTACTTTATTTTCACTACCGTCCCCTTGCCTAACCATTGACTTAAATGATCAATTTGTCCGTTGGTTAATGCAATGCAACCATGAGTCCAATTCATCGATTTATGGATTTTTTCATCCGCCCGTCCCAAGCCGTGAATACCGATTCGCCCACCTAAAGCCGTATTTTGCGGCGGCACTTGGTGAGACCGATGAGCAGATATAATACTGTTATAAGCCATTCGATTAATAACACCCTGCTCCAACGCCTTTTGAGCATCCTCTGCGGACGGGTAAGTTAAACCGAAAAACTTCCGAAAATTACTTTTCTCGCCAACCCAGCCTATTCTATAGCTACCAAACGGCGTAACGTTATCTCCCCTATGGCTTTTAAATCCGGCACCGCCTTGTCCAATAGCAATATCATTTAATGTTTCAAGCGTCTGCTGCCCTTTTTTGACTTCAATAGTCAGCGCCTTCGTATCCACTAACAGCCAAACATCATCATCCGCGATTACCGCCAAAGAAAAAAAACTACTGCACAATAATAAATAAATTCGTAACATAAAATGATCTACACTAGATGAAAATTTTGGTGTACTTTAGCCGCTAAGTTAACTGTCGAATCAAGGATCCAGCATGCAAATAGAAACGATCACAACGCATCCGTACAACGACCAAAATCCCGGCACATCAGGCCTCAGAAAAAAAGTTAAAGTTTTTCAGCAACCCGGCTATCTGGAAAATTTTGTTCAATCAATTTTCGACTCCTTACATGACTTTAGCGGAAAAACGCTGGTACTGGGCGGAGATGGTCGGTATTTTAACAGACCGGCCATACAAATCATTATTAAGATGGCCGCAGCCAATGGCTTCGGTAAAATAATTATAGGTCAAGGTGGACTACTGTCTACCCCGGCAGCATCACATATCATCAGAAAATATAACGCATTCGGAGGTCTGATTCTCTCGGCAAGCCACAATCCCGGTGGCCCTGACGAGGATTTCGGCATTAAATACAATATCGGCAATGGCGGCCCGGCCCCTGAAAAAGACACCACCGCGTTTTATCTGCGCAGTCTTAATATCGACAGCTATAAAATGGCCCATATCGAAGACATAGATCTGGATAGCATAGGCACTATCCAAATAGACGACCTTAGCATCGCTATCATTGATCCGGTGACTGATTATGCGGAACTCATGCAGTCTATTTTCGACTTCAATTTACTCAAACAAAGCATCGGTTCAGGCTATATCACCCTGCTTTTTGACGCCATGCATGCCATTACCGGCCCTTATGCAAAAAGAATACTGGTAGACATGCTGGGCGCAACATCGGACTCGGTTATTAATGCCGAACCGCTGGAAGATTTTGGCGGCCACCACCCTGACCCAAATCTGGCGCACGCCAAGGAACTTGCCGAACGCATGTTCGGCCCTGCTGCCCCTGTTTTCGGCGCCGCATCCGACGGCGACGGCGACCGCAACATGATTACCGGCAGCAATATTTTCGTAACGCCCAGCGACAGCCTGGCCATTATGGCGGCCAATGCGCATTTAATCCCGGCGTATGCACAAGAATTGCGCGGCGTAGCCCGCTCCATGCCTACCAGCCAAGCAGTTGACCGAGTTGCCGCCTGTTATAACATTCCCTGCTACGAAACACCGACCGGTTGGAAATTTTTCGGCAACCTTTTAGACGCCGGAAAAATTACTTTGTGCGGAGAAGAAAGTTTCGGTACCGGCTCGGATCATGTCCGCGAAAAAGACGGTTTATGGGCAGTGTTGTTCTGGCTAAATTTAATCGCCAGAAAACGCCAGTCCGTTGCCGACATTGTGCATGAGCACTGGCAAAAATTCGGCAGGGATATTTATTGCAGACATGATTATGAAGCCGTAGAAATGGATATTGCCAATGGCATTGTTGAACATCTGAGAAGCCAGTTACCCGCATTACCTGGACAAACCTTCGGTGAATATACCGTTAAATATGCCGATGAATTCAGTTATGAAGACCCTATTGATGGCAGCATCAGCAGCAATCAAGGCATACGTATCGGTTTTGAAAACGGTTCGCGCATTATTTTTCGCTTATCGGGAACCGGAACCGTCGGCGCAACCTTAAGAATCTATCTGGAACGTTTTGAAGCCGATGCATCAAAACATGACCAGGATGCCCAATCCGCATTAGCTGAGTTAATAAACCTAGCAGAACAGTTTTGTGAAATTAAAAAACGTACGGGTAGAATTGAGCCAGATGTGGTGACCTAAAAACAGATGAAAGGCGAAAGGCAAAAAAATTTTAAGCCTTTCACCTACCAACTGGACTAAACAAATTACCTTGCCCAGCCGGAGAATACATCATTCATACAGTCGCTAACCTCAATCAGAACCGGTGAGTCAATAGCGCTTATCACGCGCAATAAAGCACAATTTAATTAAGAGCATTGCCTAAATACTTGCCAGTCTACACTGAAAGAACAGGCCGTTAAGAAAAATAGCCAATTCGCACAGAAAATGCCACTCAATACCGCTCTAAAAATTTTTAATATTTAACAGTGAACATTCCCTATAAAAGAAAAGGAGATGAGAGAAAGTGACATTCATCCAGTTTCTAATCGACACCCCGATCATAGCATTTTTGCTGCTCCTGGCGATGCTTGTAACAATCGTGCCTATTACCGCAAGTTTGTTATTCCGCAACAAGCCAGGGCATCCCGATGAAATAAGCATCCCGATGAAAAAGTCTTCACCAATATGTTTTCAGGGAACCCAAATGGATATTGCTATTCTGATCTTCGGACTCTTGCTGCTATACGAAGCAATCAACTTGATACATAAGGAGTTTTTTTGTTAAAACATTACAAAAAACATAATCAATACTTCAGTTTTAAGCAAACACCCTAATCCATATTAAATATAATTTTTTGTCAATGAAAAATCTCTCAGTAATTAACTGATATCATAGCAAAAAACCCATAGCGCTCTGACGCAACTTGGATTATTATCCTTGAGGTTTTTTATAAAAACCAGTGCTCTGTGTCAGAGTATAAAATGATATTAAAACAATAAATATAATGAGGACTGTTCACATGAAAAAGATAATATTTACAATCTTGTTGCTTGTTGCTCCGCTGTTCAGTTTGCCTGCCGTTGCTGAAGAAAGTTCTTCTAGCTCATCAGCTATGCAGGACTTACAAAATGCCAGTCAAGATGGCCAAGAAGCAGTTGCAGCTCCAACTCCCGAAGAGGCCAAAGTTGAATCTGGCGAGACGTTTGACACTCCTCACGACTCTGATGGTAACTAATGCTAAATAACAGCTTGGCTTTTTAAAACTTAATTTGACGTGTTGCTTTAACCGGTTTTACAAAAATTTTGATATTTTCGGGGTGTCGCTATGACTAACGCCACCCCGGATTACCAAGCTAAACGGTATTAATATACATATGATTATTTTTGATCACTACTTGATAACCCGATGTCCCAAGCCAAATAAATACCATAAAATAACAGGCGATAATCCAGTTGAATGAACAATATTGGCACCATTCATTAAATATGCAGAATTCGCTACCAGAATACTATTAATCAAATAAGGAAAAAACGATGAAAATTTTATTGATTGGTTTGCTGTTTGTTATAACTAGCTCCGCAACTTTTGCCGCCGACGATACATCCGTAGTCGATCTTAGAGACACTCCAAGTACACCTGCTCCAGAGGAAAATAGCAACACAAGTACAGTTGATCTTTCCGATAAACAGTCTGATGTAGTTTATTCACCAAGCCTTGAAAACACTACACCTGCAGGGCAGGCACCTGGCGGCCCTGTCGAGTAGGACATGAACATTGAAAATATCGTGTCAATACAGCTTGGCAAGATCTTTTATTTCAATTGGTGAGGAACCTAAGCCCTGTTCCAATATTGTAACCTTCAAGATCAACGATCTTGAAGGTCGAGTGAAAAGCGTATTTCTCAACTATCTGATTCGAACGGTTAGTCTCTGAATATTATTTGTTACTAACCAGTTTTTAAGAAAGCTCTAAACCCGTTCAAGATCAATCAAAATTTTGCTTGCAACCTAGTGAGAGCCTCGGATTACTGTGCGAATGAAAACAAAGGCACAATACACCTTCATGAATCGGTAAAATTGGGCGCTGGACATACAAAACGCATCGAAAATTTGGGGCACTTAGCTCTATTGAGCATCAATATAATACCGTGAAAAAAACTATTATTACGGCTACAATTTTATTTGTTCTGGATGCCCTTGTTATAAACCAAGGAGTCATATCACTATTTCTAATTTTTACCATTATTCTTTGGTGGCTACCAAAATCTGCCTTTAAAAAATACAAAAAACAAAGCCCCAAAGAGGAACTTACCAAAATTTTAGTTTACGGCTTTATCGTAGCTGCTATTTTTACAGCAAATAGTATTAACAACACGATTGCTCAAAATCGAGCAAATGACTTGGTCTTAATTATCGAGAACTTCCACCAAGCTACCGGGAGCTACCCTAAAACTTTAAACGACCTAGTACCTTCGTATCTTCCACGGATACCTACAGCAAAATACACCTTAAGCTTCAATAGCTTTAAGTACATTAATTATGGAAAAAATATTTCTCTTTTTTATCACGCTATACCGCCCTTTGGTCGACCAACGTATGTCTTTAATCGCAAAGAATGGATATATATTGACTAGCCATTACAAAAAAAACCAACAGACACGACATATACCGCGTTGCTGTTTTACACAAGAATATGAATCCTAAATCGGCCTCTACCCTAGTCTGGGCCGCAGCATTTTCAACTTTCCTTGGCCTCGGTATCATGTCACCCGGAGCTCAATTTCTCTCATACATTATTGCTGCTGCTCTTGCAATGATCCCGACATTATTTTGCTCCAAGAAACCCCGTATCGCCGGCGGAATAATGCTGGCCATCACTCTTGCACTTGCGTATCAAAACTACCCTGCGTTTAAGAAAGAGGGAGAGAATTATCAAAAACGAATAGAATCCCGATCGGCCCAATCGTCGGCGCAGCATGAGAAAAAATGAGTTCCACCTAGTTCGCTACCCCGCTATTCGACACGAACGTGCACTCACAAAGACAAAGAGTAAAACTGATTTAAACTTCACCAAAGAATGGCATAAACAGAACGAGCCAACACAGTAACAATCCATTAAATGCAGGAATGCCAGCATGACTAAAAACTTATTCCCGACAGTTGTTTTTATTATTTCACTCCAGCCATTTTTTGCTCAAGCGGCCAGCCCTGGAACCGCACCGGAAGAAATCCGCCCAGAAAAACTCTGTGAACAGCAACATCGCCAAATCCTAGACCTTGAAAATGACCGTGAAAAGATGGCTCAAGAAATCTATTATCTCAAAAACGAAATCCGGCTTCTCAATGAAACCCTTGATAAAATCAGATCACAGATCGGAAATAGCGACCCACATCCAACCTCCTACGTGTTACCTTGGATGAAATAAAAGACAGATTCAACTCATTAGTGCAATCTACAATAAGCATTTACACGAATAATACCTACCATGAATAGAAAACTACCTACCCCGCCATACTATGTGCAATGCCATGCAATGAACAGATCAACAATACCCCCATAGCAATCAAACCAATCTGTTGCAATGATGTCTTCATATCGGTCTTTTTATGTAATGACGGTATTAAATCGGCTACTGCAATATAAATAAAGCTTGAGGCCGCCAATGCCAGGAAATACGGCAAACTATCGTGCAAATCTTCTAACCCGAAATACGCTAACACACCACCCAACACAGTAGTTAAACTTGCAAGCATATTGTAAAAAAGCGCTTTTCTTTTGGAATATCCACTGTGCAGTAAAATAGCAAAATCACCAACTTCCTGGGGAATTTCGTGCGCCGCAACGGCCAAGCTGGTAACTATTCCCAATTGCACATCAGTCAAAAATGCAGCAGCAATTAAAACCCCATCGACAAAATTATGGATACCATCGCCCAGGATAATTAACGCACCTGCCGATTTAGCCGAGCCATGGCTATGCCCGTGATCATGGTCGTGGTCGTGGCTTTCTTCATCGCCGTGAGCCTCGCAGCTACCGGAATGACAATGACGCCAGATTAACAACTTTTCCAGTACAAAAAAACCGAGTATCCCCGATAAAATTGCCCCGGATAACACTTGAAACTGTTCGGGCTTCACTTGCTCAAATGCCTCGGGAATCAAGCCCCAAAAGGCGACCGCCAATAATGCACCAATTGCAAAACTTATCCCATGCGGTAACACCGCGTTCCTGAGATGATCCGGCAACAATAAAAACACTGCGGCTGCCATAACACTTAATACCCCGCCAACCGCTGTAAAGATGATAATTAATATCAGTAAGCTCACTCTTTATGCTCTCCAAATTAGCGTAGCCATACGCCCTGTTTGCTTATCCCTACGATAGGAATAAAAACGTTCATGTTCAGTGACGGTACAAAAACCGCCTCCGTAAACCTTATTGATACCCAGTGTATTGAGATCGATAATGGCCAGCTGATAAATATCTGCCAGCCACTTTCTGTTGCTTTGCGGTTTAAACGCCGTTATGAATGCAGCCGATTTTTCCAGAAAAGCATCCCTTACTTCAGCGCCGACTTCAAAGCAGTCCGGGCCGATTGCAGGCCCCAGCCAAACCAGAAAATCCCCCCGAGCCTCTCTTTTACAAAGGGGGGCTCGGGGGATTTGCATTGCACTTAGCGTATTGCCTATCACTCCTGCCAGTAAACCACGCCACCCTGCATGAATAGCGGCCACTTGACTTCCGTCAGTCGAGCAAACCAGCAACGGCAAACAGTCCGCCGTCATTACCGCACAAACAACCCCGCACTCAGCCGTATAACTGGCATCGGCTTGATGCACCTCCCCTCTGCTATCCTTAGCTAAAGAAGGGGATGCTGATACCGCACGATTGCTATGAATTTGATCCAGCCAAACCGGATCGCCAGGCAATTCCAGCAAGTCTTTAATAATTTGCCGGTTTTGTTTGACGAGGCCTGCATCATCACCCACATGCATGGCCGGATTAAGACTACTGTATGTACCGACGCTAACCCCACCGGTTCGCAATGTTGTTGCCGCATGAATATTTGTCGGCGCGGGCCATTCCGGGGTCAACCAGTGCTTAATCACGCTCATTTTTCGCCAATGCTTCCAACAATCGAGTCATATCATCGGGCAGCGGTTGTTCCCATTCGACATATTCATCGCTAACGGGATGCTGTAAACCTAACTTTGCCGCATGCAAAGCCTGACGTTTGAAGCTGCGCAATTCTTTTTCCAACTGTTCACTGCAATCCGGCGGCATTTGAAAGCGCCCGCCATAAACTTGATCGCCCAGCAGAGGAAAACGAATATACGCCATATGCACCCGGATCTGATGAGTACGACCGGTTTCCAGCTTAACCTGAACCAGCGTATGTCGAGTAAAGCGTTGTCCAACCCGATAGTGGGTCACCGCAGGCTTGCCATTCTCCCTAACTGTATAGCGTTTACGATCGGTAGGGTCTCTGCCAATCGGCTCATCCACTGTACCTCCGGCCGTCATACGGCCTCGAGTAATAGCCTGATATTCACGGGTAATCGCTCTGTCCTGCAATTGTTGTGTCAAACTGTTATGGGCTTGCAAGGTTTTTGCAACCATCAACAGTCCGCTCGTATCCTTATCAATCCTGTGTACTATACCGCCTCTAGGCAACGTTTCCAGGTGGGCATCATGATTCAGCAAGGCATTTAACAGTGTACCGCTCCAATTTCCTACTGCCGGATGAACTACCAAGCCTGCCGGTTTATTCACAATTAGCAGACTGTCGTCTTCAAAAACAATTTCCAATGGAATTGGCTCCGGTTCAGCAGTTATCACCACTTCCGCCTCGGCATCCAGATCTATCGTTTCGCCCCCAACCAGTTTGTCTTTAGGCTTAAGCGTAAGGCCATTGACCTGTACCCGGCCCCCCTTAACCCAGGTTTGCAGTTTGCTGCGTGAATAATCGGTGAATAATTCCGCCAGCACCTGATCTAATCGCATGCCAGCCATTTCATATGGCACTTCTTCCGTCAATCTTGTCATAACAAGTTCTTCTGATTAACCCATTGTTAAGTTATACTCGCTGGATACTTCCAGACATTTCAAGTATCGCAGTTATTTCCAGCGAGAAAACCCACAATATTACAACGTGTCGTTAACACTATGCGATTAATTTTAATTAAATTTTTATTTATCTGTTGTTTAGGCTTATCACTTCAAGGTTGCGAGACGCTTAAAAGTCTCGGCTCCAGTGATTCAGAAACCGAAGACGAATACGCCGACTGGAATGCCGAAAAGTTTCGCGGTCAGGCTAAAACCGCGTTGGATAGCGGCAATTATGACAAAGCCATCAAGCTCTACGAAGCGCTGGAATCGCGTTATCCATTCGGCGATGAATCCGCTCAAACCCAACTGGATATTGCTTACGCTTATTACAAAAACGGCGACCCTGAAGCCGCAATCGCCGCCGCAGACCGTTTCATCAAAATCAACCCACGTAGTTCCAGCGTTGATTATGCTTACTATTTAAAAGGCCTGGTTAATTACAATCGCGACATAGGTTTTATCGACCGTTTTCTGCCCACAGATACTTCGCAACGCGACCCTGGGGCAGCGCGTGACGCTTATGACAATTTTTCCGAACTGCTACGCAGATTCCCAGCCAGTAAATATGCAGCCGACGCCCAACAACGCATGATTGCGCTTAAAAACAACTTGGCCATGTATGAAGTCCACGTCGCCCGTTTTTACATGAAACGCAAAGCCTATGTTGCCGCTATCAACAGGGCGTCCACCGTCGTTGACAAGTACCAGCGCACGCCAGCAGTTCCTTATGCCCTGCAAATTATGCAGGAGGCTTATACCAAACTTGAACTACCGGATCTTGCCAAAGATACCACCCGAGTCTATGAGCTGAATTACCCGAATGGTCCGCCGGTGCCTGAACATAAAGACTCGACTTTTTCCCATAAAGTTTGGGATTTTATCGGATTAGAAAAATAAAGGCTAAAGGCTAAAAAACATCTTAAGCATCAGTGCACGTTTTTTTCCCTTTGCCCTCCAGCTTAAAACTTAATACAAATCCACCGGATCGACATCCAGCGACCAGCGCACTTTTTTGGCCTGCTTGAGCTTTTCAATTTTCGGCATCAGTATATCAAGCAATGCATGCAACTCCGGCCGCTTACTGCTCTGAAATAATAATTGATAACGATAAAGCCCCGCGCGCCTGGCCATGGGCGCTGCAACCGGCCCTAGAATCTGGGTATGGCCCTTACTGTGTTCTCCCGCCAACTGTACAACTGCATGTAGAAATAACTTCGGCATCTCAGCATCTACAGCTTGCACTCTTAATAAGGCCTGATAACTAAACGGCGGTAATGATGCCTCTTTACGCTCTGCCAACGCGGTTCTGGCAAAACTGTTATATCCCTGTTTAATCAGTGTTGTTAATAGAGGATGCTCCGGCTGCCGGGTTTGCATGATAACTCGCCCGGGTTTTTCCGCACGCCCGGCGCGGCCTGAAACTTGAACTATCATTTGTGCCAGTTTCTCTGGCGCATGAAAATCAATGCTAAACAAACCGCTATCCACGTCCATGATCGCCACCAGCGTCACATTGGGGAAATGATGCCCCTTCGCCAACATTTGCGTACCCAGAATAATATCTACCTCGCCCTGGTTGATTTGCTGTAAATAATTTTCCAATGAACCTTTGCGCTGTGTGGAATCGCGATCCAGGCGCACAATCGTTTTATCGGCAAATAATTCTGCCAACACCTTCTCCACTCGCTCAGTACCCAATCCCAACGGCGTCAATTCTCCGGTTTTACAGGCGGGACACTGCCTGATCAGTCGCTGTTCCTGTCCGCAATGATGGCAGCGCAATACCCCTTCATCATAATGAATCACCAGATTTGCATCACAGCGTCGGCAACGCGCAACCCAACCGCAGCCGTGGCATATCAAAGTGGGCGCAAAACCTCGACGGTTGAGAAATAATAAAACTTGTTCGTTTTTTGCCAGCGTTTTATGCATTTCGGCAACCAGCGCTTCGGACAGCCCCTCTTGCATTCTCTTGTTTCTGATGTCCAATAGCTGCAACACCGGCGCAATAGCATTTCCTGCCCGTTCCGGCAGGTGCAGCAAGCTGTAACGTTTGTTATCAACATTATGCAGACTTTCCAGAGCCGGTGTTGCCGAACCCAGCAATACCGGAATATTCAGTAGCTTGCCGCGCACCACCGCCACATCGCGTGCAGAAAAACGAAAGCCTTCCTGTTGTTTGAACGAGGCATCGTGCTCTTCATCGAGAATAATCAGGCCGGGATTTTTTAGCGGCGTAAACAGCGCAGATCGAGTGCCTAACAAAATCGAACATTCGCCCTGCTGCATTTTAAGCCAAGCACTGGCCCGTTGCCGATCAGTTAACTTGGAATGGGAAATGGCAATGTTTACGGTAAAGCGTTGCCGGAACCGGTCTTCAAGCTGTGGCGTCAGAGTGATTTCAGGCAACAACACCAAAACCTGCTGCCCCCGTTCCAACACGATCCGAATAATCTGCATATACACTTCGGTTTTTCCGCTGCCGGTCACGCCCTCCAGCAAGAACACGCCGAACTGGCCCAGTCTGTCGCATACCGCATCTATCGCCGCCTGCTGTTGCGGATTGCATCGCAGAGCATTATTCCTGATGATTGATGCTCGGTTCCCTTCAGCTACGCTCAGGATACGATTGATCCCGAACCCTGCTACGTCAAGCTGAACCAACTGCTTATCCAGCAATTGCTTTACAGAGCCACGCCAGTTTTGATTCCATGCGGAAAGCTCTGCTTCGGACAAACTGCTGGGGTGAGCTTGAAACATTTCCAATACACTTTTTTGTTTAGGTGATCGTTTCAATTGCTCGCTATCAAGCGCCTTACCCAACACAGTCAATTCATAGCGTTTTTCTGTTTGAATAACGGACGATTTACCTTGGCGTAGCGCCACAGGAAACGCAGCACTGAAAACTTCGCCCAAGGGATGATGATAATACCGACTAGCCCAATGCAACAGCGCCAAATCTTTTATTGACAATAACGGCTTTTTGTCCAATATCCGTTCAACGCGTTTTAACTTTCCTCTATCTATATTGCTATGCTGAACGCACTCAACCAAAAAAGCGATTTTTTTAGTTTTTCCAAAAGGTACTTCAAGGCGAACCCCCGGTTTGACGGGGATCATTTCGATATTATCTGGAGCCAGATAATCAAATAATCTATAAACAGGAACTGCAATGGCAACCCTAAAAATCAGCTCATTGTCATTTTGCAACTTAGCCATAATACTTGAATTATTTTTGATATTTTAGGGCTAAGTGATTATGCGTATTAAACTATTTAAGTTACCCACAGAAACTGTGGATAACTTTGTGGAAAAGTGATTTCTACCCTCCCTTACTAGTGATTTCCATTGGAGTTCAGTTAATTCGAACACTTTTTACACACTAATTAATTCCCTTTATTTATCATAATATTATCATTTTTCATGGTCTAAATATTATCTGCTCCGCCGATTATATTTTGGCTCTACTTAACGCCTGTTTAATTTGTGGATTACTTCTCAAATTCCAAAATTTCAACCATAAAATAAAAATGGTTTATTTACATCGGCTTGATAAATTTAATTGTCATCCTATCGCTTTCACCGATAGCTATATATTTCTTTTTATCTTTACCCTTGAGCTTTAAAGCAGGCGGCAAAGTCCATACGCCTTCCAGATAATCCTTGCTATCTTTGCTGTTGGCATTAATTTCTGACTTAGCTAGAAACTCAAAACCCGCATTTCTTGCCAGAGCAATCACATAGTCTTCGGATACGTAGCCGGATTCGGCTTTTGTATCTTGCTGTTTTAACGTTGAATTTCTATGTTCTACAACGCCTAAAATTCCACCTGGCTTTAATGCTTTGTACATCGCATTAAATACTGCGGCGGCCTGGTCGCTTTTCATCCAATTATGCACATTACGAAACGTTAATACTCTGTCTACTGAACCATCCGGAGCTATTTGCAAAATCTTAGGCGGCTGCAATACGGTTATCTCTACTTTACCGTAAACCTTCGGCTGACTTTTTATCTTTTTAACAAAGTCATGCAGGTTCTTTTTGAAATAAGGCTGGTCTGCATCAGCTGAAAAATGCGCGGCGTACAACTTACCGTGATCTTTTAAATAAGGCGCAAGAATCTCCGTGTACCAGCCCGCACCCGGCCAAATTTCGACGACCGTCATATTGTCCTTAACATCGAAAAACTCCAGGGTTTGTTGCGGATGCCGGTAGTTATCCCGATGCTTATGGTCTACAGATCGTTGTTTTCCGACAATCACCTGATGTAATAAGCTCGATTTTTCTAGCGCTTGCGCCGATGAAAAACTGCTTACCAACAAAAGTGCCAATAAAATAATTTTCATGCTCTATTCCGATGAGTAATTTTTGTAAGAGAAAGAATTCGCACTGAGAGCATTACTCTTTCTGTTAATTTTTTTCAGTTGCCATGTTTTATCATATTCATAGCCTCTCAATACCTTATTGTTCCACCTGCTTGTAATTCCAAATTTGCAGTAGGCTTAAGCTGGCCAGCATTAAAAAGGCCAGTAATGTCCATGCAGGCATACTGAAACCCAAAAACGTCCAATCCACCTTGGCACAGTCCCCGGTACCGCTGAGCATTAACTTGACCGTTTCAAACAACGGGAAATTTTGCAGCACATATTCTAGGCCGGGTCCGCACTCAGGCACTTTATCTGGCGGCAAATGCTGTATCCAGATATGTCGGGTTGAAATCGCCGCGCCGCATAATGCTGTTAGTGCGCCTGAAATAGCATAAACCGTTACACCGGTTTGCGCTGGGTTGTGAATAGCGGCGCTTAAAAAAACCACACCGGTCAACAAAATAGCAATACGCTGGGAAATGCACAGCGGACAAGGATCTAGGCCGCCGACAAACTGGAAATAAGCGCCCATCGATAACAGGAAAACACAACCGGCAAAACCTAGAAAGAACCAAATTCTCGAATTAAATTTTAACAATTCCAACATAATCAACTGCCTTTTAAAAAAGTTTATTATATGAACTAATCATTGAACACAAATTAAGCGTTTTTTTAATTCCCAAACTTCAGAGACCGTGAAAATATAATCCGAATCGGGCTGAAAAAATGATTTAGCACAGAGAACACAAATTGTGTACAAAATAACTAAATCAACCACTTCATTAAAAAAACTTCATGCTCTCCGTGACTATCTTTTCCTCGTTCCTTCGCGTTGCGTGGGAACGAAGGCACCTCTACTTGTATGGCGACTCTCGGACAAAGTTATGTAGACGGGGATAGATAAAATTAAGAAACCAGCAAACAATACCTTCGCCTTAAGCCTTATTGACCAGCCTATACATCCCATCCAGTACCAGAGAATTCGGACTGACGATGCCGATAATCTTGTTATTTTCAATGACGGGCGCCCTAACCAGGTTATAGTTGGCAAATAGGCGCGAGCAATAGCGGATGTCCATATCGGGAGGTACCGTAATCACAGGCTTATTCATTATTTCATAGACATTAACCCGGTCCGGCGCACGATCCTTAGCCAGTACATGACGGGCAATGTCGCCCGAATTAATCATACCGTACTCATCATCTTCATGGCGTTTATTAACGATCAACACCGATGTTTTAAGCATTTTCATCTTTTTTAGCGCATCGCCAATAGTAGCAATGCCGTCTATCGTACCGAAGTCGATTTTCATCACATCTTTGACACGAATTATAGTGCGTGGCGGAATCATATTTTATCCTCAAGTTCCTGGGTTAATTGTTCAACCTGATGCATGACGCCCACGGCATCTTCGACATCGATCTGAATGGCTATACCGGTACCGGGCTTGCTGTCGAATTGCGCGACTTTGGCGATGGCTTCCAAAATATGTCGACTGAGATGCTCTTCGACTAGCAACAACAGCACATCGCGTTGCGTTTCCAGAGTCAAGCCGAAAAAAGTTTTCGATTGTTTCATCCCTTCGCCACGAGCATTATTAACGACAGTTGCACCTTTAGCACCATTCTCGCGCGCCGTATCAAGCACTAGATCCGTCTTGTCATCTTCGACAAAAACAATAATTAATTTGAAATGCATGGTTGTCCTCAAGATTTAGATGAAAGACTGTCTTTATTAAGCCATTGTGCAATTTGCGCGTAACCTAAAACAGCCATAATGGGAAATAAACTGGCAAAGGCAATCAAGCCAAAACCATCCAGTAACGGGTTGCGACCGGGAACGGTAGAAGCCAACCCTAACCCCAATGCAGTAACCAACGGAACAGTAACCGTCGATGTCGTCACCCCGCCGGAATCATAAGCCAAACCGATAATCAGTTTAGGCGCAAACAAGGTTTGTATCAGAACAATGACATAACCTACAACAATAAAATAATATAACTCCGCTCCGGTCACAATGCGATAAGCCCCCAGTGCAATGCCGAAAGCGACACCCATCGAAACGGCAATACGCAGTCCCAGCGCATGAATAGTGCCGCCGGAAATCTGTTGGGCTTTCCAGGCAACCGCCAGTAAAGACGGTTCTGCCAGCGTAGTTGCAAAACCTATGCAAGCGGCAAATACATAAACCCAATAATAGGCCTGCCAACTTACGTTCTGATCGGCGGGATTAATGCCTAGAAATTCGGGGTTAGTCAGCTGAGTTGCCATTAATTTTCCCAACGGGAACAGCGCCATTTCCAGGCCTTCCAGGAAAAATGCAATGCCTAGTAACACATAGATAAAGCCAATCAGCATTTTTTTAGGATGAGCCAAAGGTTTGCGGATAACCAATATCTGAAAGCCGATAATAATCGCGGCAATAGGTAAAACATCCCGACAAGTAGCCAGCAGAACCAGCGCAAATTGACTCATCCAATCAATCATCTCAGCATCCCGTAGGCCATGACGAAAATCATCGGCGTTAATGAAGCAAAAGCAATCAGGCCGAAGCCGTCAACCATCGCGTTACGTCCTTTAATGGCAGTTGCCAGACCAACGCCCAACGCAGTCACCAGCGGAACCGTAATAGTCGAAGTCGTCACGCCGCCGGAATCGTAGGCGATGCCGATGATTTCAGGGGGGGCAAAAGGGGTCATCATAATCACCCCGCAATAACCGCCGATAATCAGGTAATACAAAGGCCAGCCGCGGATAATTCTCAGCACCCCAACCAAAATAGCAAAGCCGACCGACAGCGCAACGGTAATGCGTAAACCCAGCGCATAGCCGTCTTTTGCATCATCAGTTGGTTCGATAATGCCTGCATTACCTGCAATATTAGCCGCTTCCTGAGCTACAGCAATCAGTGCCGGTTCTGCCACCGTAGTGCCGAAGCCCAAACAAAAGGCAAAAGCCAGCAGCCAAAACACACTGCCTTTACGGGCAAAAGCATAAGCCATCGCCTCGCCTATCGGGAACAGGCTTTGCTCAAGCCCTTGGACAAACAAGGTCAGCCCCAAAATAACAAAAAGAGTGCCGCCGATTAAACTACCGACATCAGGAATAGGTTGTCGAATAATAAAAACCTGAAATATCAAAACAACCGCAAGGATAGGCACCAAGTCCAGAAAACTGCTGAATAATTGTTTGATAAAAGGGTTTTTAAACATTCAAGCTCATTGTCTGGTTTTATTAATGCTTAGGATTATCGTTGTAAATCGAGTTACGCAACAGATATTTTATGATAAATCAAAATGCTGCCAGTTAATTTTTCATCATCGCAGTGAATCGGCAGACACACAGAGCATCTCCAATTAAGGCATAAAAACCCAAGTCGGCGGTCAGTAATTTTCAACCGTATATATACTTCGCCCGGCCACGGTTGCGGATTCCTAGCGGCTGATTTTATGCCGATAGCCGCGTTTCTGAAACAGCTTCATAGCTTGCTATGCGCCTGTTTCAGCGCCTTGCTATCGACAAAAATCAACTCGCTATCATTTCC
>JADHTX010000005.1 GCA_016784875.1 Methylobacter sp. | reverse complement strand
ATGATAGCGAGTTGATTTTTGTCGATAGCAAGGCGCTGAAACAGGCGCATAGCAAGCTATGAAACTGTTTCAGCAACGCGGCTATCGGCATAAAATCAGCCGCTAGGAATCCGCAACCGTGGCCGGGCGAAGTATATATTCACTTTCTCGACACACCGCAACTACATCGGCAGTTTCTACGCTCGAACCCATTCAGGCTACCAATCCCCATGCCTACCATGTTCTTCAATGAATTTACTAACCCCAGCCAATTCACTGGTTATTTCAAAACAGAATACTTCCGCCTGCTCCGCTGCTGATCCAAATCCTTCAACTTCAACTTCGAATTCTGTAGCTTCCTGTATTAAATTATTATCCTCATCATACTCGGCATTAATTCCATAACAATCACCGTAAACACCAATAATCAGATTGTCATAAACCGTCAAGTATCGCTCATCCTCGGATAGATAATCTTTAGTCGGCGTCCATGCCGTAAATTGCGTTTCATGTAACTCGGCGAAATTTTTAGCTATTTGTATTTTCTGGCTGTCGCTGATCATTTTTATTTACGGTTGGTTATTTGCAAGTCTATTAGCATTACCTAACATTACAACTTACACGACTAAACAAAAAAAGGGACTATGACGAATCATAATCCCTTTTCTACCTATTTAAGCTGCCCTATTTTAAGAGCAGTAAAAAAGTACGAAGTTATTCTACTACTTCGACTTCCTTCATACTCAATCTGACTCTACCTTGACGGTCTATTTCAAGTACTTTGACTTTGACCACATCTCCTTCATTCAATCTGTCGCTGACTTTATCAACGCGTTCGTCTGAAATTTGCGAGATATGAACCAAACCATCTTTACCGGGAAGTATGGTAACAAAAGCACCGAAGTCCATTAAACGAACAACTTTGCCTTCGTAGATTTTACCGACTTCAACTTCTGCGGTAATTTCTTCGATCAGACGACGCGCTTCTTCACCGGCCGCTTTATCAACAGAGGCCACTTTAACAACGCCGTCATCAGTCAAATCAACGCTGGCGCCGGTTTGCTCGGTAATGCTGCGGATGGTTGCGCCGCCTTTGCCAATAACTTCACGAATTTTGGCAGGATCAATTTTGAAGGTAATGATACGCGGCGCGAAGTCGGACATTTCTTCACGGGTGGTAGACAACGCTTTATTCATTTCGCCCAAGATATGCAAACGACCGTGTTTTGCTTGATCCAGTGCCGACTTCATGATTTCTGCAGTAATGCCATCAATTTTTATGTCCATTTGCAGCGCGGTAATACCGTCTACAGAACCGGCAACTTTAAAGTCCATGTCGCCCAAATGATCTTCATCACCCATAATGTCCGACAATACCGCAAAGCTGTCGCCTTCTTTAATCAGGCCCATCGCAATACCTGCAACCGGTGACTTAATCGGCACACCGGCATCCATTAATGCCAAGCTGCTACCGCAAACCGAAGCCATTGAACTTGAACCGTTAGATTCAGTGACTTCAGAAACCACGCGAATGGTGTAGGGAAACTCTTCCATGTTGGGTAACACGGCGGCAACACCACGCTTCGCCAAACGGCCATGACCGATCTCACGACGTTTTGGAGAACCGACAAAACCGGTTTCGCCGACACTGTACGGAGGGAAGTTGTAATGCAGCATGAACGGCTCTTTGTATTCACCAGCCAATGCATCGATAATTTGTGCATCACGTTGCGTACCCAGTGTTGCAATCACTAAAGCCTGGGTTTCGCCACGGGTAAATAATGCTGAGCCATGGGTTCTAGGCAGTACGCCGGTTCTAACGGTGATCGGTCTGATCTTGTCTAACTCGCGTCCATCAATACGCTTACCTTCGTTAAGAATTGCGTTGCGGACGATACTGTATTCAAGGTGTTCAATAATGCCGCGAATATCATTTTCTGCATACTCGCCATTTGCCACCAGCTTTTCAACGACGGCATTTCTAATTTCTTTTAGTTGTTCTTGTCTAACCAGTTTTTCAGCCACTTGATAAGCGGCTTTAATACCTTCTTCAACTTCGTCAGTTACCAATTTTTTAAGATCGGTATTAACTTCAGGAGCTACCCATTCAACGACACCTGCACCGGCAGAGGCTGCAAATTCGTTAATCGCATTAATGGCAACCTGCATTTGCTGATGACCGAATAATACCGCACCCAGCATCACTTCTTCCGACAGATTGTCTGCTTCAGACTCTACCATTAATACGGCATGCGCTGTTCCAGCAACTACCAATGACAACTGTGATTCTTTTAATGCATCCGGGGTTGGATTTAATAAATAGCCGCCGTCTTTATAACCGACAATTGCAGCACCCACCGGACCGTTAAAAGGCAAGCCTGAAACTGCCAACGCAGCTGAAGCACCCAACAATGCAGGAATTTCCGGATCGACTTCAGGATTCAGCGATACAACGGTTGCAATAATTTGAACTTCATTGGTATAGCCCTCTGGGAAAAGAGGACGAATAGGCCGATCAATCAGGCGAGAAGTTAATGTCTCTTTTTCACTGGGACGACCTTCCCTCTTAAAAAAACCGCCTGGAATTTTACCGGCTGCATAGGCTTTTTCTTGATAGTTTACAGTCAACGGAAAAAAATCGCCGCCGCTTGCCTGCTTTTTACCGACGACGGTAACTAACAGTGTCGTACCGTCTACATCAATCATCACTGCACCGTCTGCTTGACGGGCTATTTCACCGGTTTCTAATTTAACGAGTCGATCGCCGTACTGAAATTCTTTCCTGATAGGATTCACTATAAGGTTCCTTTGCGTAGAGGTTGTTTAAAAATTCGTTCAATCCATGAAATATTAAAACAGAAACGGCACATACGGTATGTGCCGTTTCTTTGTTCTGTTACTTACGTAATCCGAGACGTTCGATTAATGTACGGTAACGGCCTAGGTCTTTTTTCTTTAAATAATCCAGCAACTTACGACGCTGATTGACCATCCGCAACAGACCACGACGCGAATGATTGTCTTTTTTATGCTCTGCAAAGTGCGGTGCCAAATGTGTGATGTGTGCTGTCAATAAAGCAACCTGCACTTCAGGTGAACCGGTATCGGTTTCCGATTGCCGATAGGCTTCAACGACTGCTTTTTTTTGTTCTGCTGTAAATGGCATTTGTAATCCCTATTTAGATTAAAAATTAAAAAATAAAGCCGCCGAAAGTGGCGACTCCTTTGATACACTGTTTCCACGATAGGGTGTAGAAACAGCAGTATTCTTTTGCTGCCCAAATGCGTAAACTAGGGCAAATCATTGCTCATATTAAACAACTTTTTCGGCGCTAGTTTACCATCCATTAGCAATTCTCCCAAGCCTAAAAAGACGGCATTGTTATACATGCGCACAGTACCATGACATCCGCCCTTCCCATGTTCGTCGGACGGCAATAGACTAAGTGATTGACCGTACTTTATGCTAATAGCTTGCTCATCAGATAATTGCACAAAAGGCAGGGATTCCAGCGGCTTATCGACATTTATCAAGCATTGCAACAGGTCTTGCTGACTCAAAGCCGTCAATTGTTCAATAGTCTTAGCACTCTCAATATTGAATTGACCGGCTTCCAATCGTCGCAATTCCTTTACGGTTCCTCCACAGCCGAGAGCATGTCCAATGTCTTCTGCCAGCGAACGAATATAAGTACCTTTTGAACAATAGACTTCAAGCGTCAACTGATCCGGTTCCTGAGCTAGAGCATGGGAATCTGTCAGCAGCTTCAGCTCAAAGATAGTGATACGCCTAGCCTTACGTTCAATGGTTACACCCTCCCGTGCCAGCTCATAAAGTTTTTTACCGTTATGCTTTAACGCCGAATACATCGGTGGTACTTGATCGATTTCGCCGGTAAATTTTTCCAGACAGGCCAGGATGTCGTCAACGGATAGTTTAGGTACCGGTTTAGTCTCTATAACCGTACCTTCCCGATCTCCGGTATCGGTCATAATCCCAAGCTGAACAACAGTCTGATAACGTTTATTGTCATCGAGCATCATCCCCGACACCTTGGTCGCTTCACCGAAACAAAGCGGCAACAACCCCGTAGCCAGAGGATCAAGACTGCCGGTATGCCCGGCTTTATTGGCATTAAACAAGCGCCTGACTTCTTGCAAGGCTTTGTTTGAAGACACACCTAGACGCTTATCTAACAGCACTATGCCGTGAATATTACAGCCGGACTTGCGTTTACTCATCCATTAACCGTCGTCGCGCTTGTCCTGAGCAGAATCGGCGGACTTATCTTGATCAGTGTCGGAGGGGGCATCCACATCACGTATTTTCAAATCACTTAACAGTTCAGATACCCGCATACCGGTATCAAATGAATCATCGTAATAAAAGCGCAAGTCGGAAATATGCCTTAAACGCATTCTTTTGGCTAATTGATGCCTAATAACAGGCGACAATTCATTAAGTAATTTAACATTGGCTTTTTTACCCTGCTCATCGACATTCAATACCGTGATATAGACTTTTGCAACAGCAAGGTCTTTAGTGACCACAACCTCGTTGATAGTAATAAAGCCTAATCTGGAGTCATCAATATCCCGCTGCAAAACCAACGAAAGTTCTTTTTGCATCTGCGATGAAACACGGGCATTGCGGCCGAATTCTCTTGCCATACTGATTACAATTCCCGTTTAACTTCGATGCGTTCAAAGACTTCGATCTGATCGCCGGGTTGTACATCGTTGTAGTTTTTCACACCGATACCGCACTCCATCCCCATTTTGACCTCTGCCGCATCATCTTTGAATCGACGTAAAGATTCTAATTGCCCTTCATAAATGACAACGTTTTCACGCAGAACCCGGATAGGCAGATTTCTCTTCACAAAACCATCAATAACCATACAGCCGGCAATGGCACCGAATTTTGGCGATTTAAATACATCGCGCACTTCGGCAAGACCGACAATCTGTTCTTTGATTTCAGGTGCCAGCATACCGCTGATGGCTTTTTTAACTTCATCAATCGCTTCATAAATGATGCTGTAATAATGCAGGTCGATGCCTTTTTCTTCAATCAGTTTGCGTGCCGTGGTATCAGCCCGAACGTTAAAGCCCATCAGAATTGCACCTGAAGCTAATGCCAAATTGGCATCGCCCTCATTAATGCCGCCCACGCCTCCGAAAACAACCTTAACTTCAACTTCGTCATTAGACAATCCGATCAAGGAACTTCGCAACGCTTCCAAACTTCCCTGCACATCCGTCTTAAGTACCAGATTAACGCTGGCAATTTCACCGGTAGCCATTCTGGAGAATACTTCGTCCAGTTTAGAAGCATGTTGTACGGCATGGCGAGACAGTTTTTTACGATCTTCACGATGCTTGGCCAGGTCTTTGGCGATACGTTCATTTTGCACCACCAGGAATTCATCACCGGCATTCGGCGTACCCGAAAGCCCTAAAATCTCAACCGGCACACATGGCCCGGCTTCTTTAATGGATACACCATTCTCGTTAAACATAGCCCGAACACGACCATATTCATGACCGCACAGCACCATCTGACCGCTTTCCAAAGTACCTTTTTGAATCAGTACCGTAGCTACAACACCACGACCTTTATCCAGCCGTGATTCAATAACAATACCTGATGCGGCACCCTCAATAGGAGCCTTCAGCTCAAGAATTTCGGTCTGAACAATCAAAGCCTCAATTAAGTCATCGATACCTTCACCGGTTTTTGCCGAAATCTTCAAAAACTGCACATCGCCGCCCCACTCTTCGGCAAGTACGTTGATATTAGACAGCTCCTGCATGACTTTGTCAGGATTGGCATCAGGCTTATCGATCTTATTCATCGCCACAATAATCGGCACATTGGCCGCTCTGGCATGCTCTACAGCCTCTTTGGTTTGCGGCATAACACCGTCATCGGCTGCAACTACCACAATCACCACGTCGGTAACGTCTGCACCCCTGGCACGCATGGCAGTAAATGCTGCGTGACCTGGTGTATCTAAGAAAGTTACCGAACCGTGATCGGTTTTTACTTGATACGCACCGATATGCTGGGTAATTCCACCTGCTTCACCGGCAGCAACGCGTGTTTTACGAATGTAATCCAACAACGAGGTTTTGCCGTGATCAACATGCCCCATGATAGTCACAATAGGTGCACGCGGCACTTCCACCCGATTATCTTCTTCTTGCGCCTCAGCCAGCATTTCTTGCTCAAGATCGTCATCACTCTGCATAATTGCTTTATGACCCATTTCTTCAACTAAAATGACCGCTGTTTCTTGGTCGATGCTTTGATTAATAGTCGCCATAATACCGAGCTTCATCAAGTGCTTAATGACCATAGCCGCTTTGACACTCATCTTTTGAGCAAGATCGGACACCATAATCATTTCAGGTATACTGACCTCTTTTACGACAGGCTCAACCGGCATTTCGAATTGATGCTTGCCATCAGACTTCACACTAACGCGCTCAGCTTTTTTGCCTTTTTTCTTAGGTCTTTTAGCATCTCTGCCACCCGCTCCGGCACGAGTACTTTCTTCTTGCTTCTTTCTATGCAATATTTCTTGCTTGGCTGAAGCTTGCTGCCTTACTTTATCAGCATTTCTTTTTATGGATTCCTCAAGCCGCGCGTCTTTCTCCTGCTGTTTTTTTCTGGCTTCAGTCGCCTCTTTAGCTTTAGCAATTTGCTCCTGATCAACTTTCGGCTCTTCTTTCGCCTGTAGAGACGCGGCAGGCTGAGCATTACCGGGAGCAACGGCGCCTTGTTGCGACGAAACAGGCAAGACCTTGGTATTTTCTTCGACTGACAGGGATGGGGAAGACTTCACGGTTGACTGAGAGCCCCTGCCAGCAGCTTCAGGCTCGCTAGCGACTTCGGGCTCAACTATTTCGACTGCCGACTTATCTGTCGATTCAACTATAAGATCTTCTTTCTTTTCTTCCAAAACGACTTTTTCTCCCTTTATCGGCTCTTCAATTTCAGGAATATTTTCAGCTTGTTGCGCAACCTGCTCTTTAAGAGTCTGTTTAGCTAACTCTAAGCTCCTTTGCTCATCAGATTCAACGACTTCACTGCGCTTTATATACGTTTTCTGCTTTCGAACTTCAACGCTAATCGTCTTGGTAGTAGTACCCGGTACGCTCGATTGTTTAAGCTCACTCACAGTTCTGCGTTTTAAAGTCACTCTTTTTAACGAACCATCGACCTCGCCTTCACCCTTACCATGGCGTTTGCGTAAATGCGCAAGCAGCTGCATTTTTTCGTCTTCATTGATCACATCATCAGGAGCACTCGCAGATAAACCCGCTTCTTTCAGCTGCTCTAATAATCGTTCCAGAGGTATTTTTACTACCTCAGCTAATTGTCGTACCGTTTTATTACTCATTTCATACCCCTTACCTACTCGCCTGTTCCTCAGCAAACCAAGGCTCACGCGCCTTCATAATCAATTTTGCCGCCCGATCTTCGTTCATTCCTGAAAAATTCAACAAATCATCTACCGCCTGCTCTGCCAAATCATCCATCGTAATAATACCCTGACTTGCCATATCATAAGCCAAATCCCTGTCCATGCCTTCCATATCCAGCAAATCCTGTGCAGGTTCCGCTGTTTCCATTACTTCTTCAGCCGCAATAGCACTAATCAGTAATGCATCTTTAGCGCGACTTCTAAGGGCATTAACAAGATCTTCATCAAAACCTTCAATTTCCAGCATCTCACTAACCGGAACATAGGCGATTTCCTCAACCGTGTTAAAACCTTCCTCAACCAAAACCAATGCAATCTCTTCATCAACACCCAATTGATCGACGAATAATTGTTTTATCTTGTCGGCCTCAGCCTCACTGTTTTCTTCAGCCTTAGATGCATCAATTACATTCAATTCCCAACCCGTCAATTGGGTCGCAAGACGCACATTTTGTCCGCCTCGACCGATAGCCTGAGACAGATTGTCTGAGCTGACCGCTAAATCCATGCTGTGCTTGTCTTCATCAACAACAATGGATTGGATTTCAGCCGGTGACATTGCATTAATGACGAACTGAGCATCGCTTGCATTCCAAAGGATAATGTCAACGCGCTCTCCGGCCAATTCATTGGAAACCGACTGCACTCGTGAACCCCTCATGCCGACGCAAGCACCAACTGGATCGAGTCTTGGATCATTCCCTTTAACTGCTATTTTAGCTCTGGAGCCAGGATCACGCGCAGCCCCCATCACTTCAATCAATCCCTCACCCACTTCAGGCACCTCAAGACGAAACAAGGCAATCAGCAATTCTGGAGCCGTCCGACTAACAAACAATTGAGGGCCGCGCGGTTCTGAGCGGACATCTTTCAAATACCCTCTAATCCTATCACCAATACGAATAGCTTCACGGGGGATCATGTCTTCTTTAGCAATATAAGCTTCTACATGTCCGCCCAAATCGAGATAAACACAGCCCTTTTCGATACGCTTTACGATACCGGTGATTAACTCACCTACGCGACTCTGATAAGCATCAACTATTTTCTTGCGTTCAGCTTCCCTGACTTTGTGAATAATGACCTGCTTGGCCGTCTGAGCAGCAATACGACCAAAATCGACAGATTCAATTTCCTCTTCTACTACATCACCGACTTGAACATCCGGCTTATCTAATCTTGCAACCTCCAACAATACCTGTGTTTCCGGAAACTCTACGTCCCCATCAATAGCGTTGTTAGCATCAACAACTTCCCAGCCTCTATAGGTAACGTAATCACCGGTTTTTCTGTCAATATTAACACGAGCCTTAATTTGGTTCACGTGACGCTTAATCGTAGCCGCTTCTAATGCTGATTCTATTGCTTGGAAAACAATCTCTTTTTCAATATCCTTTTCATTAGAAAAAACATCCACCACCAACAAAATTTCTTTATTTGCCACTGCGTCCTCCTTTTTCAATTAAATACTCAGGAACCAAACGCGCTTTACTCATCGCGATAAATGGAACCTCAAAAATCTGATCGCCTTCTTGAAGGGAAATCGTATCACCTTCAACTTTTACTATCAGGCCTGTAATTTTTCTACGGCCATCTATGGCTTTAAATAAATTAACTAACACCATACTGCCAATATATCGCTCGAACTGGCTTACTTTAAAGAAAGGCCGATCGGCACCCGGCGAAGACACCTCCAAATGATAATTACCTAATATGGGATCTTCAACATCCATAGCTCCACTGATTTGATGACTCACCTTAGTGCAGTCTTCAACCAAAATCCCATTTTCACTATCGATATAGATTCTTAACAGACCATGTTTAGGGTGAGGATTATATTCAATGCCTACGCATTCATAACCTAAACCTTCAACAATTGGCTCAATTAGGTCAACCAAATGTTCAGGAGCCTGCTTCATCTTTTCCTCGCTTACTTTCACACAAAAAAAAAGAGCCGACGGCTCTTCCATTAACAACCAACTATGAGCTTTTAATTACCAAAGCCCAAAAAACAAAAAACCCCAAAAAGGGGTTCTAGGCAACCAATCCTTGCGTTACACTAAGCCTGCATCCATGCAGTTTAATATGGTAGCGGGGGCAGGATTTGAACCTACGACCTTCGGGTTATGAGCCCGACGAGCTACCAAGCTGCTCCACCCCGCGATTGATTTAGCTATTATAAGGCATATTCAGTATTTAGCAACCTATTTGTTAATCAATTCACCCGTCACATTAAAATCTCTCGCCACTAGACCTAATTAAATGGCCTTTTCAGCAATGTAAAAAACAAAACCTAGCCGACTCAATCAACCTTGACACCCAATGCCGCTTGTTTTTCAAGCCCATAAATAGTCAAAGCATCAGCGATACCAGTATTGATATTTTTATCGCTACGCAATTCTTTAAGACGAGCAAAATAATCATCAAGCAATATGCCTGCACCCGCTTGACGCCCAGTCAACCGGTTAACACAAAATTCATTCCACCTTAACAACTCATCACTCGTCAAAGTTTCCGGATAATTTCTGGCTCTGTATCTAAACAGCATCTCCGGCAATCGGCTATCAGTAAATTTAAATGTTACTTTTGCTAATTGCTCTGGCAGCATACCCCTAATTTTGGCCATTTGCTTCTTATCGTTCTCAGAGAAAAAACCGCCGCTATAAATTTCCAGATCGGGGTCGGAATCTTGCTCGGCGTAAGCATGACCGCTAAACACTGCCGCCAATTTTTCAGGCAAGCCGGTAGCCGCTTTAATTCTATCGATATTTGCGCAACAAATCGCCAGATCGATTTTCAACCGTTGAGCATCATCCGGCCTGATAACAGATACAGGAGCTAAGACAGGGCATTTATTGATATGCACGGTTTTTAACGGAATTCTAGCCACACCTTCAGGCAAATCTGCTGTTGCAGTAAAGATTATCTGTTGAATCTCTTCCATAGATAAATTAAGCAACGGCTCTGGATCGACAGACAGGTCGTAGACGATTATACCGTTGGCGTTAGTAGGATGCTTGCAAATAGGAAGTACTATCGCCAAACAATTATTAACGGCAGAATATTTACCTGAAATATGCACCACAGGCTTAAAATTGCCTAACTGAAGCAGATTAAGCGCTTCAGCCTTAACCCGGTGCTGCAACAGAAATTGATAGAGCCTGGGCTGAGCTTGCTTAAGCAACTTAGTGATTGCAATGGTGGCATAGACATCGGAAAGCGCATCATGTGCCGCTTCATGAGCTATATTATTAACCTTAGTGAGTTGATCCAACCTAAAACTGGGCCGCCCCTCCTCGTTAACCGGCCAGACAATACCTTCAGGACGCAGTGCTCTAGCCGCCCTGATTACATCGATTAAATCCCACCGGGAATTACCATTTTGCCACTCCCGCGCATAGGGATCATAAAAATTGCGATACAGACAATTCCGAGTGACCTCATCATCAAAACGAAGACTGTTGTAACCCAAGGTGCAGGTATTAGGCAGGGCCAATTGATCATGTATCAAACGAATAAATTCAGCTTCGCAAACACCTTTTTCCTCAGCGAGTTGCGGAGTAATCCCGGTTATCAAACAGGCATCGGGATGCGGAAGGCAGTCTGTCGCTGGCTTGCAATAAACAACCAAAGGGTCGTCTACGATATTGAAATCAAAATCGGTTCTAATTCCGGCAAATTGAACTGGCCTATCTCTTCTTGGGTCAGTACCGAAGGTTTCGTAATCATGCCAATAAAAAGTTTGCACACTGCTCATTAGACTCGTCCACTTGGGAAATAAGATGACTCCTGGACACTAAGCCTAATATAAAGAACAAGAATGCCAAACGCATACGACACCGAATAGACTGGCACGTCCGAATTTGTTCAAAACAGCAAAGATCGTTATGCGTATTGATAAGCCGCCTAAAATTTTATCAGCATCAATTCACACAATCCGTATTCGCCTTGTTGCTATTGAATTGTTTCATTTAGGTTATTCATAGCGCTTTTGTGCCTCACAGTAGTTAATTGTTTGAAGCCAAAGCCCTTAACACATCGGTTCGACTGACAATCCCAACCAACTCGTTATCTTGAAAAACAGGAAAACTCCGGACAGAAGACTGCTGAAATTTTTCAGCCAGATCCACGATACTGGATTGAGCATCAACACTTACCACATCTAAACTCATATAATCGCCAACTTTGCCACTCATGCTTTGGTTATAAACGGTTTCCAAAATAATCCTCATCACATCCTTTTCAGAAAACATACCCAGTAAGTGTCCTTGTTGATCAATAACAGGAGCACTGGTAATTTTATGATCCAATAATATTTTTACGGCATCGATCACCTCAGTACCCTGCCCCAGCGTAACCAATCTTTTCGACATATAATCTGCGATAGTAATTTTCGCCAGCATAATTAACTCCTGCTTATTGTTATTTTTGTATTAATTTTAGGTTAAATCACTAAAACACAGGCTTTAGCGAAACCCAACGATGGAAACTACTAGCCTTGATTCAAATGCGCTTCCGCTTCCAGCTTCTTTCTTTTATCACATTTTTCAACACAAACACAATCAGCATTATTCGCACCGCCACACGATCCTTTAATAGCGCGCCTACCGAAAATCACACCTATCGCCATAATGGCAATAACAAAAACCATGAACACAAAAGTCACTAAAAAATAAACCATGGTAACACCTCGTAAAATTTGTCAAGACCTACAATAAAAAAACGAGGAGCAGGCATAGCCGAACTCCTCGTTTAATGTGATGCCTTCCACCCACTCCCCAAAAAAACAGCACTCATTGAGAAGAAGGTATCTACATTAGCTATCCGCCAAAATCATCCAGGAAGATATTTTCCGGCTCTACGCCATTATCTAACAGCATCTTGATCACCGCCGAGTTCATCATCGGTGGTCCGCACATATAAAATTCACAATCTTCCGGAGCCGGATGATTCTTAATGTATTCTTCGAAAAGAACATTATGAATAAAACCGGTGTAGCCCGTCCAGTTATCATCCGGCAAAGGATCCGACAACGCAACATGCCATTCGAAATTATCATTTTCCTTGGCCAGCATATCGAAATCTTCGACATAGAACATTTCGCGCTTACTACGCGCACCATACCAGAAGGTCATTTTACGCTTGGATTTAAGCCTGCGTAATTGATCGAAGATATGCGAACGCATCGGCGCCATACCCGCACCGCCACCGATAAAGACCATTTCATTTTCGGTTTCTTTGGCAAAGAATTCTCCATAAGGACCTGAAACAATACATTTATCACCGGGCTTCAAACTGAAGATATAAGAAGACATGATACCGGGAGGTACGCTATCCGGAGCACCGGGAGGCGGTGTCGCGATGCGCACGTTCAACATGATTTCTTTTTCTTCAGGATAACTTGCCATTGAGTAAGCGCGTAACGCAGGCTCTTTTACTTCAGAAACATAACGCCATATATTAAACTTATCCCAATCATCGCGAAACCTTTCTTCGATATCGAAATCACTGTACTTGGCAACATACGAAGGACATTCAATCTGAATGTATCCGCCTGCGCGATAGTTGATTTCCTCACCTTTCGGCAATTCCAGCACCAGTTCCTTAATAAAAGTGGCAACGTTATGGTTTGATTTAACCGTACATTCCCACTTTTTAACACCGAACACATCATCTTCAACTTCAATGCTCATGTTATGTTTAACGGATACCTGACAAGAAAGACGCTCTCCGTGAGCCGCTTCCCTTTTACTAATATGACTTAATTCAGTAGGCAAAATCTCACCGCCGCCTGAATGTACTTTTACCTTACATTGCCCACAAGTACCGCCGCCGCCACAGGCTGACGATACAAACAAACCATTATCGGATAAAGCCGTTAATAACTTTGACCCTGCAGGCACATGAATTTTCTTTTCATCATTGATCAGGATCTCAACATCTCCTTCCGCAACCAATTTGTTTTTAGCACCGATGATAACGAATACCAGCGCTATAACAAAAGCCGTGAAAATAATGATCCCTAATAGAATTTCCAGCATTACGCTACCTTTTTAAAGTTGGATTCCAGAGAAAGCCATGAAGCCAAGCGACATCAGACCCGCAGTAATAAAAGTAATGCCCAGACCTTGCAAACCGGCGGGAATATCACTGTATTTGAGTTTTTCACGTACGCCTGCCATGACAGTAATAGCCAGCGCCCAACCCAGACCACTGCCCACACCGTAAGTGACACTTTCCCCGAAATTATAGTCCCGCTCAATCATAAACAAACTACCGCCAAGAATCGCGCAGTTTACCGTGATTAAAGGCAAAAACACGCCTAATGCGTGATACAAGGCCGGAAAGAATTTATCCAAAATCATTTCAAGAATTTGCACCAAAGCGGCAATCATGCCGATACAGCTTAATAGCGCTAAAAAGCTTAAATCCACACCGGTAATGCCCATCCAGGACAGTGCATCTTCTTTTAACAGCGTGTGATAAATAATATTATTAGCAGGAACCGTAATGGTTTGCACCACCATAACCGCAATACCTAAACCCATCGCCGTCGAAATTTTCTTGGAGACCGCGATAAAAGTACACATCCCCAAAAAGAAGGAAAGCGCAAGATTTTCAATAAAGACAGCCTTAACAAATAAACTGATATAAGCTTCCATTAGTGATGCCCTCCTTCACCATGAGAAATCGATAATATTTTGAAATCCGCTTTTTCAGTTTGCTCAGGTTTCCATTGACGGACTGACCAGATAATCAAGCCAATGATAAAGAAAGCACTCGGCGGCAATAACATCAAACCGTTAGGGTCATACCAACCGCCATCTTTAGTTAGCGGAAAAATCTCAAAGCCCAATAATTTACCTGAGCCCAAGGTTTCTCTAAAAAATGCAACAATAATCAATATCAAGCTGTAACCTAAACCATTACCGATACCGTCCATAAAACTTTCTAAAGGCGGATTCTTCATCGCATAGGCTTCAGCACGTCCCATCACGATACAGTTGGTAATAATCAAACCGACGAACACCGACAATTGTTTGCTGATTTCATAAGCAAAGGCCTTCAAAATCTGATCCACTACGATAACTAGCGAGGCAATAATCGTCATCTGCACAATGATCCGTATACTGCTGGGAATATGGTTACGGATAGAACTGATTGCCGCGCTGGAAAATGCCGTCACCAAGGTCAATGCCAACGCCATAATCAGCGAAGTCGACATTTGCGACGTAACCGCCAAGGCCGAACAAATACCCAAAACTTGTAAAGTAATCGGGTTGTCATTGACCAGCGGAGTCGTTAATACTTTTTTTGTTTCATCATTTAAAATTTCACTCATGATTAAACTCCTTTAACCGTTCTTACTTTGGCTAAATACGAGGCAAAACCTTCTTTGCTCATCCAGTATTTGACCAGATTACTGACACCGGTACTGGTCAACGTTGCACCTGCAAGACCATCAACCTGATATTGTGAACCCGCTTTAGTATTATCCACCACGCCTTTAATCAGGCTTAACGCCGGCTCACTCATGTCGGTACCGGTTTCGGGATAGACTTTTTTGCCTTTCCATAATGCGCGCCAGTTAGGGTTAACCACCTCACCACCCAGCCCCGGTGTTTCAGCTTGATCGTAAAAGTTGATACTCTGTACGGTTTGCCCATCAGGATCTACCGAAAGAAAACCATACAAGGTAGACCATAAACCATAACCGTTAATCGGCAGGATAATTGACTTAATCGCGCCACCCTCTTTTACCAAAAAGACTTTCGCAAGCTTAGCCTTTACCCGGATATGAGCAATATCTTTATCTTTTGGAATAGCAACGCTTAAATCAGGATCTTTTGCCGCTTTACGTTGATCGTATTCGGCGACATTCATATCCTCAACATAATCGCCCGTTTCCAGATCGACGATTTTTGCTTCAATTCTTTCCGCAAACTCTGCATCGATATTGCTATCTTCCTGAAGCAAGCCCGCCACATCAAGAATGTTCTTTTTCATATCCAATTCTTTGTTATGGACTTGAAGAGGCTTTAACGCAACCGCAGAAAATGAAACCAGAACCGCACAAACCAGACAAAGCGCAACAGCAATAGCGATAGTCTTTTCTAAACTATCATTACCTAAGGCAAGAACCTTGTCCCGGTAAACTTTGAATTTTTGATAATGCTCGCAATTGTCCAACTTGCCGCAAATTTTATCTTGATAAGTTTTAAACTGTTCACACTTAAGCATGACGTTTCATCCTTCTTCTAATATTGGCTTGAACGACAAAATAATCAATCGTAGGCGCAAACATGTTGGAAAATAGAATTGCCAGCATAATACCTTCTGGAAATGCCGGATTAACAACCCTGATTAATACCGTCATAACCCCGACTAATGCTCCAAACACCCAGCGACCGGTATCGGTCATTGCTGCACTAACTGGGTCTGTCGCCATATAAACCATACCGAAAGCAAAACCACCCATGGTCAGGTGCCAGTACCAAGGCAACGCAAACATATGATTGGTATCGCTCCCGATAATGTTGAACATTAACGAAGTCGCAACCATACCTGCAAATACGCCGCCCATAACCCGGTAAGATGCCACTTTCGTATATAACAAGAATGCCGCGCCAATTAAAATAGCCAGCGTTGATGTTTCGCCAAGACAGCCTGGCTCAAAACCGAAAAAGCTTTGCATCCAGCTGTAATTAGCCGAGTAAACCGCTTCAAGACCGCCATTCGCTGCCAAACCTAAAGGCGTCGCCGCAGTAAAGCCGTCGACAGCAACCCAAACAGAATCGCCTGAAATAGACGCAGGATAAGCAAAATATAAAAATGCCCGTCCAGTCAACGCTGGATTCAGAAAGTTTTTCCCAGTCCCGCCGAAAACTTCCTTGCCGATCACAATACCGAAAGAAATACCCAGCGCTACCTGCCATAGAGGCATATCCGGCGGCATAATCAACGTATATAACATTGACGACACCAAAAAGCCTTCATTCACTTCATGCCCGCGAACTGTAGCGAATAATACTTCCCACACACCGCCAACTGCTAACGTAACAATATAAATAGGCAGAAAATACAAAGCCCCATGAACCATGTTAGAAAACGGATTCATGGTGTTGTAGCCGAAAATCATCATCGGGATACTGCGCCAGCCTTGGGCTTTTTCCAGTCCCATCGTTTCCATGGCTAAATTAGCTTGATAGCCGGTATTATACCAAGCCATCAATATACAAAAAAACGTCGCTATAACCACAAAAGTCATGGTTCGTTTCAGGTCATTGCCGTCACGAACATGCGTGGTGCCACGCGTTACATCTGCCGGAGTATAGATAAAAGTATCCACCATCTCATAGAGACCGTAATACTTCTCAAACCGTCCACCTTTGGTGAAATTCGGCTCTATACTGTCTAAAATATCTCTAGGCGACATTATCCTTCCTTCTCAATTTTAGTTAAATTCGCTCTCAGTACAGGAGCAAAGTCATGTTTACCTGGATCCACAAACGTAAATAAGGCCATATCTTCCTCATCAAGTTCTAAGCAACCTAATAATTGAGCCTGATCCGTATCACCTACCACCATCGCTTTTAGCAGTGGCGTAGATAAAATATCCAGCGGCATGACGGCTTCATAAACACCAACAGGAACAATCGCCCGGTTACTGCCGTTTTTATCGGTTGTTAATGGAAATTTACGATTAAATTTACGGTCAACACTGGAGGTATAAACATTAAGCGCAGAGTATTTGTTTTTACCCGGAACAATCCAGCCGAACAATTCTCGAGCACGACCTTCTTGCAAGGCCGAAATCTGATTGTTATAACAACCCAGAAAAGCTGCCCAATCTGCGGCAAGATGCCCATACAACACCGAACCTGAAATCACTCGATTTTCAACGCCTTCCAATTGATCAGCAACCAAATCGTTGGTATTGGCACCAACACGGGTACGAATCAACCGAGGTTTCTTAACGGTCGGCCCTGCCAATGACACAACGCGTTCGACATTGATTTTACCGGTAGTAAACAATGCGCCAATTGCCATTACTGCCTGATAATCCAGATGCCAGACAAATTTAGTGATACTGACAGGATCCAACAAATGAATATGAGTGCTGGGCAATCCCGCAGGATGCGGCCCCAAAAATTCAGCGGTAGTTACCGGTGCATTACCGGTGGCAATGTCAGCATTACCAGCCTTACAGACATAAGTCTTACCATCGGTCAACTTGGCAATAACCGTCAAACCATTAACAAAATCATCACCACGCTCTTTAATAATAACCGCAGGATTTGCCGCTAATGGACTGGTGTCGATTGCAGTCACAAAAATAGAACGAGGTTTACTATCTACAGCTGGAATTTTGCCGTAAGGCCGAGTACGCAACGACGTCCACAATCCGGACGCTAACAGGTTTTCCTTAACCTGCTCTACCGATATATCATTTAATTCGGAAACCTTATATTTTGCAAACGTCTCCTGAGCCGTTCCTTTCAGATCGACAACAACAGACTGCAAAACCCGCTTTGCGCCGCGATTAATTGATTTAACGACACCCGCGCCGGGTGAAGTAAAAACAACGCCAGGATTTTTCTTGTCGGCAAACAGAACTTGGCCCAACTTGACCGTATCTCCTTCACTGACCATCATGGTAGGCTTCATGCCTACATAATCCATCCCCAGAATAGCAACGGAATTAACCTTATTGCCATCCTCTATAACTTGTTCGGGTTCTCCAGTAATAGGTAGATCCAAACCTTTTTTAATACTAAATTGCATAGTGTGAGCCTGCTCTCCAATCAAGTTGCGGCGAAACCATCCTTTTATTTCAAGTACAAATAAAACAAGAGGCGCATTAAGACGTAAAACGGTGGCATTAGACCACAAAAACGAGGCATTCTCAACAGACATATAGGAGGTGCCGGTGTAGGCGTAAGGCGCTCGCCATTCGTAGGCGACTCATATCTTCAAGTATAATTATATGTCATACGGCAAATAAATTGACTTTGCCGCGATAAGGCACTATTAACTCAATGATTCCTTGCACTCACCTAATCCCCGCCGCTATGCCGCGCCAACAGAGCATCCCGCAATGACCCAGAAAAAGACCCAACCGACGCCCACGGTAAATCAGCCCAAGCACAAAAACGGCTTCCCCATCGTTGGCTTGGGAGCTTCCGCCGGCGGCCTTGAAGCGTTCGAGCTGTTCTTCCGCCATGCCCCGTCCGATAGCGGCATGGCTTTCGTGCTGATCTCGCACCTTGACCCCAGCCACAACAGCATCCTTACCGAAATTTTGCAACGAGTCACCACCATGCCGGTATTTGAAGCTCAGGATCAAATGAAGGTCATGCCTAATTGCGTTTATGTCATCCCGCCCAACCGCGACATGACCATCTTCCGCGGCGCCTTGCAACTGAGCATACCGACAATGCCACACGGGCAGCGCATGCCTATCGATGTATTCCTGCGCTCGCTGGCTGAAGACCAGTCCGAAAAAGCCAGCGGAGTTATCCTGTCAGGCACCGGTACCGACGGCACCTTGGGCTTACGCGCCATCCTCGGGGGCGGAGGCATTACCATGGCACAGGAGCCGACTACCGCAAAATTCGACGGAATGCCGACCAGCGCCATCCAATCGGGCTATGTTACCCATATTTTGCCGGTGGAAAAAATGGCGGAAGTACTGCTTACCGGTATACATACACTAGAACCGGGCTCTCCGCCGATTGTCCTAAGCGGTATTAACCACATCCTAATGCAATTACGCAGCAGTACAGGCCAGGATTTCTCGCTCTACAAAAAAAGCACCATCACTCGCCGCATTCAGCGCCGCATGTCACAGAACGGCATTGAGGATACCGAAGGCTACGCCAAATTTCTCAAGGAGAATCCTTCCGAAATAAAGTCTTTATTTAAAGAGCTATTGATCAATGTAACCAGCTTCTTTCGCGACCCGGAGGCCTTTGTCGTTCTTAAGAAGGACATTTTACCGGCCCTGCTTAAGGGCAAACCCGATAACTATTGTTTCCGCGTCTGGGTGGCAGGTTGCGCCACCGGTGAAGAGGCCTATTCCATTGCGATAGTGTTGCGCGAACTGATAGATGGACACCACTATGAGTTTAAAGTACAGCTATACAGCACCGATCTTTCCGAAGACACCATTACCACAGCCCGCGCCGGTTTATACCCGCCCAACATTGTTCAAGATATTTCACCCGAGCGATTGCGCCGGTTCTTCATCAAGGAAGACGGCGGTTATCGAGTGAAGAAAGAAATTCGCGAAATGGTGGTATTTGCCGTTCAAAACGTCATCAAAGATCCGCCTTTTACCAAGCTAGACCTGCTGAGCTGCCGCAACCTGATGATTTATCTGGAACCGGAGCTGCAAAACCGTCTGCTTCCCGCTTTTCACTACGCACTCAAGCCGGGCGGCGTCCTGTTTCTATCGCCTTCGGAGAGCATCGGCAACCATACGGAGCTGTTTACGACACTCAATCGCAAATGGAAGTTCTATCGTGCCTCCCCCTCCCTCGCTTCAACCCGCGCTATTTTGACCAGTAATTTAAACTGGACGACAGAACCGTCTCACAAAGCACCGGAAGACATCATCAAGATCTCCCGGGAGACCAACTTGGCCGAACTGACCCGGCGTATACTACTGCAAATTTACGCCCCTGCCTCGGTAGTGTCGGATATCAACGGCAACATCCTTTATGTTTATGGCGAAACCGGCAAATATTTGCGACCGGCACCCGGCCAAGCCACCCTCAATATGGTCGATATGGCAAGGGAAGGCCTGCAACTGGAACTGCGTAGCGCAATCCTGGCCATTAACCAAGATTCACTGAGCTTGAACCGGGAACTGTCGGTCAAGACCAATGGCGATTTTCACCCGGTGAAACTCAGCATGCGAACCCTGACTAACCCGAATGACCACAAAAACCTATTATTGACCAGCTTTCAGGAACTAGCAGTCCCGACTTCAGAAAAACCGAGAAGCGCTAAGCGTAAGCGCACCGCTAAGCAGGATGAACTTCGCCATATCGAGGAACTGGAATGCGAACTGGCCTACACCAAAGAGAATCTTCAAGCCACTATTGAGGAACAATATGCCTCCAACGAAGAGCTAAAATGCACCAATGAAGAGATGCAATCCACTAATGAAGAGCTGCAGTCCACCAATGAAGAACTGGAAACCTCAAAAGAAGAACTGCAATCCATCAATGAAGAGCTGGTCACCGTAAACTCCGAACTACAAGCCAAAATCATCCAACTGGCCGACATGCAAAACGACATGAAGAACCTGCTTGACAACATCCACATCGGCACCATCTTCTTAGATCAACACCTTATCATTCGACGCTTTACCCGAGATGCAACGCAACTGTATCGGTTGGTTGCTTCGGATGTAGGCCGCGCACTGAGCGACATCAAACCCGAATTAGTGGGTAAAGACCTGCTGGATGATGCCCATACCGTACTTGATAACCTGGTCCCCATAGAACGCGAAGTTAATACCCTGAACGGCAATTGGTATCTGGCGCGCATCCAGCCCTACCGGACACTGGAAAACATGATTGACGGCGTGGTGCTAACCTTCACCAACATCACCGAGCGCACAAGGGCTATAGCCGTACAGGAAGCGAGAAAGTTGGCCGAAGGCATCGTCAATACGGTACGCGAGCCGCTTATCGTACTCAATGACGAATTGAAGATCGTTACTGCCAGCCGCTCGTTTTACCAAAACTTTAAAGTGACGGCTGAAGAGACCGTAGGATGCCCATTCTGCGAATTGGGCAACGGCCAATGGAACATTCCCGCTTTGCACGAACTGCTGGAAAACGTTCTGGCGCACAACCGGTCTTTCGATAATTATCTGGTTGAACATAATTTTCCGAACATTGGCCATCGCAAAATTCAACTCAATGCCCGGTGCATCGTTGGCCAGATCGGCGAACCGCAAATGGTCCTGCTGGCAATGGACAATATCACCGACTAGATACTTCGCCCGGCCACGGTTGCGGATTCCTAGCGGCTGATTTTATGCCGATAGCCGCGTTGCTAAAACAGTTTCATAGCTTGCTATGCGCCTGTTTTAGCGCCTTGCTATCGACAAGAATCAACTCGCTATCATTTCCTCAACCGTAACCGTGCGAAGTATATAGGCGGTGTCGATCATTCTCACACCCGCGACTGCAAAAGGGGTATTTGTTAGCGCATCGCTAACAAATACCTTGAAAGGACAGCACCTCAATCTCTGGATGAACTGCATATTCATAGCCTCCCTAAACTCCGGCATACCGGGCTCTACCACCTGCTAGGTAATCGCACATATTGTCTGAAAACATTAAACGCCTTACCCTGGACGCTTGAATTCCCTCGAACGGCCTTAAATAATAATGAGGAATTTCCGTGCCCAAAAAAACCAAAGAACGCCAACCAAAGCCGTCTACCGAAGCAGAAGAAAAACTGCTTTTCGACTTACGGGTACACCAGATTGAGCTGGAGATGCAAAACGAAGAGCTCCTGCACACGCGAGCCGCTCTGGAGGCATCCCATAACCGCTACCTCAATCTTTATGAATTTGCCCCCGTCGGCTACCTTACCCTCAACTCCGAGGGCGACATTATCGAGATCAATCTTACCGCTGCCGCACTATTCGGCGAAGAGCGCAACAACCTGCTAAATCGTAATTTTACCGGATTGATCGCACCCGAAGACTGCGACCGTTGGTATCTACTACTTAAAAGGGTGCTACAGCACGAAAACGAAAAGAAAAACTTCGAATTGAGACTGAAACGCGGCAAAAGTGCCTTTCATGCCCGACTGGACTGCTTGCCGATTATCAGCGACGATCAATCATTATTACTACGCATCACCCTCACCGATATTACCGAAAGCAAGCATGCCGAACAAGAATTACGCATCGCCGCCGTCGCGTTTGAGGCTCAAGAAGGCATCATGATCACCAATGCCGACAAGGTGATTTTGCGCGTCAATCAGGCTTTTACCAACATCACCGGCTATAGCTCCGAAGAACTCATAGGTCAGATGCCCCAGCTATTCAAATCGGGACGCCACAACGCGGCATTTTACGCCGAAATGTGGGAGTGCGTTAATCGCACCGGATCCTGGCAAGGCGAAATATGGGATCGACGCAAAAACGGTGATATTTATCCAAAATGGATAACCATCACTGCGGTGAAAGACTGCAATGGAGTTGTCACCCACTATGTTGGCTTACATACCGACATATCGGAACGCAAAGCCTCCGAAGAAGAAATAAAACTACTGGCTTTCTACGACCCACTGACCGGACTGCCGAACCGGAGACTGTTGCTAGACAGACTGCAACAAGCACTGGCGACCAGCTCACGCAATAATAAATACGGCGCCCTGCTATTCATTGATCTGGATAATTTCAAGTCTCTGAATGATAATCTGGGGCACGATATGGGGGATATATTATTACAGCAAGTTGCCCATCGCCTGATTACCTGCGTACGAGAAGGCGATACCGTGTCTCGCCAAGGCGGCGATGAGTTTGTGATCATGCTGGAAGATCTAAGCGATCATTCTGAGGAAGCAGCCGCCAAAGCCAAAACGATAGGCGAGAAAATTCTTCTTTCACTGAATCAGGCTTACCAGCTCAACAATCACGAATATAAAAACACACCGAGTATCGGCATCACCTTGTTCATTAATCATCAGCACAGCATTAATACGCTATTGAAACGGGCGGATATCGCCATGTATGGCGCTAAAGCCGCCGGGCGCAATACCTTGCGCTTTTTCAACCGGGAAATGCACGAAATAGTAACGGAGCGTGCCGCTTTGGAAGCCGACCTGCGCTTTGCGTTGAGCAAAAACCAATTCCAACTTTATTTTCAACGACAGGAGCGCCAAGACGGATCAGTCATCGGCGCTGAAGTTCTGTTGCGTTGGAAACACCCGGAACGCGGCTTTGTAGCACCAGCTGAATTTATTCCACTGGCTGAAGAAATTGGAATAATTGTACCCATTGGACTTTGGGTACTTGAAGCCACCCGCGCTCAACTGGAACGCTGGGAAGCTCACGAACAAACCCGTCATTTACAGCTTGCCATTAACGTCAGCGCCCGTCAGTTTCATAAAACCGAATTTACCGAGCAAGTGTGCACCGTACTAAAAAAAACCGCTTTCAACGCAGTTCGACTCAAGCTCGAATTCACCGAGAGCCTAGTGTTCGAAGACATCAACGACACCATTGCCAAAATGCAGAAACTCAAAGAATTCGGCGTTAGCTTCTCTATGGATGATTTCGGCACCGGTTATTCATCACTGACCTATCTAACGCAATTACCGTTCGATCAATTGAAAATCGATCAATCTTTTGTTCGCAACATTGGCATCAAGCCGACGGATACGGTGATCGTGCAAACCATCATCGGCATGGCAAAAAACTTAGGAATGGAAATCGTTGCCGAAGGCGTAGAAACCCAAGAACAACGCAAATTTCTTGAGCTTCACGGCTGCCACATCTATCAGGGCGACCTGATAGGAAAAGCCATGCCTCTGGCGGAGTTTGAGCGTTCTTTAGGGATTTGAAGCGATACATCAAAACGGAATATCATCATCAAAGTCGTCATAATGCGGCGGTGCAGGCGGCATGGATGCGCCTGAATCATTTTGAGGAGCCGATTGTTTGGGCTGATTAGCAGGTCGTGACGAAGGAGCAGAATATCCAGAGCGGGACTGATCGCCGCCAAATTCGGCAGTGCCGCCGCTACCTCCTCGACTGTCCAGCATATTCATACTGTCAGCAACGATTTCAGTGCTATATCGATCCTGTCCATCCTGTCCTTGCCATTTTTGAGTACGAATTCGGCCTTCAACATAGGCTTGGCTGCCTTTTTTTAAATATTCCCCAGCGATTTCAGCCAAACGATTAAAAAAAACCACGCGATGCCATTCGGTTTCTTCTTTACGTTCTCCGGTTTGCTTATCCTTCCAGCGTCTTGAAGTTGCCAGACGAATAGTCGTAACAGCGCTGCCGCTAGGCAAATAACGCACCTCTGGGTCGGCACCCAGCCTTCCTATCAACATCACTTTATTAAGCATCTATTTCTCCCATTGTTTTAACGGTTAAGCATTGACGTACTGTGTAATCAACCCTTGTAACTTGTCCTTATCCAGCTGTTGATTATCCACTTTAAGATAAGCCAAAGCCTCTTCGTAATGCAAAGCAATTTCTTCTACGCCACTGAGTTTACCCATTTCGGCAATAAATTCATTAGCGTCCGGCTCACTAAGTTTTTCCAACGATATAAGCAGGTTTGCCACATAACGGGGAGGCTTCATCCAAAAGGACACCAGCAACCAGCTGAATGCCGCAGCGGAACAAAATAAAAACACCGCCGTAACCCCAAATTCGCCGTTAAACCAACCGCCTACCAAGCCGCCCATAAACAGCCCCATAAACTGGGAACTTGAATAAGCGCCCATCGCCGTACCTTTCAAATCAGCGGGTGCTGTCTTCGAGATTAAAGAAGGTAGAGTCGCTTCCAACAGGTTAAAGCCGCAAAAAAACAGCCACAAAAAACCTATAATTCCGATCAAGTTTTGATGGACTGCCGACAAACCTAATTCCGCTATCATCAACACGACGATAGCCCCCAGAAACACTTGTTTCATCTTGCGTTTCTTTTCTGCCAGAATCACGAACGGCACGGCGAATGCCATCGATATAACGAAAACAGGCAAATAAACCCTCCACTCATGCCCGGCCAATAACCCTGCATTCCTCATTAATGAAGGTACAACCACGAAGATAGCCATTAAAATCATGTGCAAGGTAAAAATGCCGTAATTAAGGCGCAATAAATCCGCATTTTTTAACACATGCATGGTTTCTTCGGGAACGAACTCAGCATCCCGATGCAGCTTAGACTGCCGGGGATTTGGAACAAGAAAAATAATCGCCAAAATAGCCAGTGCCGTGAGCACCGCAGTTACCGCAAAAACACTCTGCACTCCGCCGAATCCTGAAATGATCGGCCCGGCGATTATGCCGACACCAAACGACGCACCGATACTGATGCCGATAATCGCCATGGCTTTGGTGCGATGAACTTCCTGCGTCAAATCGGCCACCAGTGCCATGATTACGGCTGAAACCGCCCCCGCGCCCTGAAAAGCCCGTCCGACCAAAATCCCGTAAATTGTCGTAGAAAGCGCAGCAATCACGCTACCGATAAAAAACAGCACCAAGCCGATAATGATAATTTTTTTGCGGCCGTAACGATCGGATAATAAGCCGAAAGGAATTTGCAACAGAACCTGAGGCAAGCCGTAAATACTCATAGCCAGACCGATCAGCGCAGGCGTTGAGCCTTCCAACTGCTCGGCAAATAACGATAACACCGGCAAAATCATAAATAGCCCCAGCATCCGCAAGGCATAAATACCTGCCAAAGACCAAGTAGCACGTTGTTCCGATAAAGTCATCGAACTTGTAATGTCTTGCATTGTTGTCAAAACCAGCTTCTCCTTTTGAACCAGAATTATCAAAAAATGTTGGATACGCAACGCGTTCCATTATCCAAGTACCACCAGAATTACAAATGCCGGACTAAACCAGTGGTTTCTCTCATTTTTTTATGGCGTTTATTATAACAAGCTTTATTTACAGGTTTCGTTCATTTGTGCTCGGTTCGTTGTTAATATACTTCGCACGGTTACGGTTGAAGAAATGATAGCGAGTTGATTTTTGTCGATAGCAAGGCGCTGAAACAGGCGCATAGCAAGCTATGAAACTGTTTTAGCAACGCGGCTATCGGCATAAAATCAGCCGCTAGGAATCCGCATCCGTGGCCGGGCGAAGTATAGTCCTGCATATCAACTTAACGGCTAGCCAATCTACAAAAAACATATTGCCGAGAACAAAAAAGCAAGAGGCAATTTCGCATCTTCGTGGCTACACACCAATGAACTTACATTTCATTAATTGTAATGAGCGCCATTTGTATTACGGCGGCTTTGCTCGTATATTATATGGTTGTTTAAATTGCCGGAATTATTAAATGGATACGATTAGCATCCGTGGTGCCAGAACGCATAACCTGAAAAATATCGATCTCGACCTACCCAGAGATAAACTTATCGTCATCACCGGGCTTTCCGGCTCGGGAAAATCATCGCTAGCTTTCGACACCATTTATGCCGAAGGACAACGGCGCTATGTAGAGTCCCTTTCTACTTATGCCCGGCAGTTTTTATCGATCATGGAAAAACCCGATGTCGACCATATCGAAGGTTTGTCGCCGGCAATTTCCATCGAACAAAAATCCACCTCGCATAACCCGCGCTCCACAGTCGGCACCATTACCGAAATCTACGATTATCTGCGCTTACTCTATGCCCGTGCCGGGACACCGCGCTGCCCGGAACATCAAGCGTCGCTGGAAGCGCAAACCGTCAGCCAGATGGTTGATCATGTATTGTCGCAAACTCCGGATCAACGCTGGATGCTGCTGGCGCCCGTAGTTAACGATCGCAAGGGCGAACATATCCAGTTGTTAGACGATTTACGCGCCCAGGGTTTTATCCGCGCCAGAATTGACGGCACGGTGTACGACCTTGACGAGCCCCCGGTGCTGGACTTAAAAAAGAAACATACCATTGAGGTGATCGTCGACCGCTTTAAAATCCGCGACGACATCGCCTTACGCTTATCGGAATCCTTTGAAACGGCATTGCGCATTGCCGACGGAATCGCCATAGCCGCCTGTATTGAAGATGCGACCGAGCTGATGTTTTCCGAGCGCTACGCTTGTCCTCAATGCGGCTATAGCCTAACCGAACTGGAACCGCGTATTTTTTCATTTAACAATCCCAAAGGGGCGTGCAGCAGTTGCGACGGATTAGGAGTGCGCCAACATTTCGATCCGGAACTAATTATTCACAACCCCGACATCAGTCTTGCCGGTGGCGCAATACGTGGTTGGGATCGACGCAATGCCTATTATTATCAAATCATTTGTTCGTTAGCCAAGCACTATAAGTTCGATCCGGAAGCCCCTTTTTCAACACTCTCCAAAGAAACTCAAGCCATTATTCTTTACGGCAGCGGTAATGAAGATATTGAATTCAAGTTCATGACCGGAACCGGCTCGGTCAAAAAGAAACGTCATAGCTTTGAAGGCATTATTGCCAATATGGAGCGACGTTACCATGAGACAGATTCGCAAATGGTGCGCGATGAACTGGCCAAATATTTATCCCAAAAACCCTGTAACGCTTGCGAGGGTGCTAGGCTTAACATTTCGGCCAGAAATGTGTTTGTGGAGGCGTTGCCGATACACCACCTGACCCGCCTCCCGATCCGCAAGGCCTTAGATTTTTTTGCGCAGCTGAACCTGACCGGCAAACGCGGCGAAGTTGCCGCAAAAATCGTCAAGGAAATTCAAGAACGATTGGAATTTTTGGTCAATGTAGGACTCGACTATTTAACGCTGGACCGTAGCGCAGACACGCTTTCCGGCGGCGAAGCGCAGCGCATTCGCCTTGCCAGCCAAATCGGCGCCGGTTTAGTCGGCGTGATGTATGTACTGGATGAACCTTCGATAGGCTTGCATCAACGCGATAACCAGCGCTTGTTGAACACCTTGTTCCGTCTCCGCGATCTGGGCAATACCGTTATCGTGGTCGAACATGATGAAGACGCCATCCGCTCGGCACAACATATTGTCGATATAGGCCCGGGTGCAGGAGTACATGGCGGACAGATTATTGCACAAGGCACACTAGAAGACATAATTAATACCGAAGACTCATTAACCGGCCAGTATTTATCGGGAAAAATCGGCATTGCCATTCCCGAAACATTAACGCCGGCGGATAAAGACAAACAAATCACCATCCGAAATGCGCACGGCAATAACTTGAAAAATGTCGATATTTCATTCCCTGTCGGCTTGCTAACTTGCGTAACCGGAGTATCCGGTTCCGGAAAATCAACATTAATCAACGACACCTTGTACTGTCATGCGGCGCGGTTAATCAACCGCGCCGGAGTCATCCCCGCCCCTTGTGACGCGATTGAAGGCCTGGAGCATTTCGATAAAGTCGTCGATATAGACCAAAGCCCGATAGGTCGCACGCCTAGGTCGAATCCGGCCACCTATACCGGCCTGTTCACGCCGATACGCGAATTATTTTCAGCGACGCCTGAAGCGCGTTCACGCGGTTATTCGCCCGGCCGATTCAGCTTTAACGTTAAAGGCGGTCGTTGCGAAGCCTGCAAAGGCGATGGCGTGATTAAGGTTGAAATGCATTTCTTGCCGGATATTTTCGTCCATTGCGACAATTGCGGCGGCAAACGCTATAACAGGGAGACGTTGGAAATACGCTATAAAGGCAAAACCATCAACCAAGTGCTGGATATGACCGTAGAAGATGCCGCCGAATTTTTCAGCCCGGTACCGACGCTGGCCCGTAAATTACAAACCCTGGTTCAGGTAGGCCTAAGTTATATCACTCTGGGGCAGAACGCGACCACCCTGTCCGGCGGCGAAGCGCAACGGGTAAAACTCGCCAAAGAACTGTCCAAACGCGATACCGGAAAAACCTTATATATACTGGATGAGCCGACCACCGGCCTGCATTTTCACGACATCAAACAATTGCTTCAGGTATTGCATACTTTGCGGGATCACGGCAATACCGTTATCGTTATAGAACACAACCTGGATGTCATTAAAACCGCCGACTGGATTATCGACATGGGTCCTGAAGGCGGCGATGGCGGAGGAACGCTGGTTGCTGAAGGCTCACCGAAACAGATTTCCGAAAATAAAGCCTCGCATACGGGAACGTATTTGCAGCGCTTTTTTGAATAGCGATCAGTCCACGAAAGCCGCGAAAAAATAAAACTCCGTGTCCTTCGTGTTCTCTGTGGTAAATTATTTCGTGCTTTTCATGTCTTTCGTGGACAATTTCACTCATCAACCCATTCATAAATTTCGGTCAAAGTCGTATCACATTGACAGCAACTGGTACCGCAAGAAGCGCTCAGCGGCAATCTACGCACTTTACCTTTACTGATCCATTTGTCCAACATCCCCCTTAGAGCGTCGGCATCCATGTCAAAATGTAAAATCAAATCTGCCAGAGCAACTCGACGCTGCTCCCTTAAATAGGCTCTCAAATCAGACAGGATCATGTAAAGATTCCCCGCGTTGTTTTACATCTGTTGTATCGGCGTTTTTACCCAGTAGCCACAGGCAAAGCAATACGACTGAAAAGGCAATAATTAATCCGCTTATCCAAACCAAGGAATAGTCGGGATGCAAGCTATAGGTCATCGATTGATAAAATATAGTCGCCGTCATGTAGGCTATGCCGGTCGTCCAAAGCACCACAAACACCGTCCAATTCAGGTTAGTTTCACGGTAAATTGCAGCAGTTGCCGCAACACAAGGCGCATACAATAAGATAAATAACAAATAAGCGAAAGCACCGGCCTTGCCGTCAAAACTTTGCTGCATAGCGGTAAAAGTACCGGCATTGACTTCCTGTTCATCGGCTGCCGCCGTCATATCGTCGACAGTACCGATATTCAGGCCCAATGGATCTAACAGGTTGTCTGCAACGTCTTGCAAATTTTTAGGCACGGTTAAGCAGGCGTCAATTAAAGCCTGTTGAAGATTAAATGGCGCTTTATCAGCCGGTGTTTCATCTGTCGTCGCAAGCTGGCTGTATAAGGCATTCAGAGTTCCGACTACCGCTTCTTTGGCTAAAACGCCGGTAAAAATGCCTACCGTTGCCGGCCAATTGTCTTTTTCTATACCCATCGGTTTAAACACAGGCGTCAGACCTCGACCGATCTCGCTTAATACCAATTTATTGCTGTTTTCCTGACCGAATGAGCCGTCGGTACCTAGCGCATTAAGAAAGTTTAGCACCAGCACCATCGGCACAATGACTTTACCGGCGTTAAACAAAAAAGATTTGAGCCTATCCCAAGTTCTGATAAAAACACCGCGCATGGTCGGCATGTGATAAGCAGGCAATTCCATAATAAACGGAGCCGACTCACCTTTAAATAAGGTATGGCGCATCAGCAAACCGGTCAACACCGCGACTGCAATGCCCAACAAATACAAACCGAATACCAAGTTCTGACCGCCGACCGGAAAAAATGCGGCGGCAAATAAAGCATAAACCGGTAATCTGGCGCCGCAGGACATGAACGGATTCATCAAGTTGGTCAATATCCGGTCACGCTGGCTTTCCAGCGTCCGCGTCGCCATAATAGCCGGAACATTGCAGCCGAAACCGACGATCATGGGTACGAAAGATTTTCCGGGCAAGCCGATCATGCGCATGAACCTGTCCATCACAAAAGCCGCCCTGGCCATATAGCCGGAGTCTTCCAGCGCCGACAAGAACATAAATAAAAAACCGACAATAGGAATAAAAGTCGCAACGACTTGTATGCCGCCTCCTACGCCGTTAGTCATTAAGACGATCAACCACTGCGGTAAGTTCAGGTCCGTAAGAGTCAAACTTAAGCCATCGATCAATAAAGCACCTAAGGCCTGATCGAAAAAATCGACGAAAGCACTACCGATATTGATCGTAAACATGAACATCGTATACATGACCAACAGAAAAACCGGGAGGCCAAGAAAGCGATTCAAAACAATGTTATCGATTTTATCGGTCGTGTGGCGACTCACTTCGTTTAGCTTGCAGACTGCACCATTGGTCAACTCATTGACAAACCCATAACGAGCATCTGCGGCAAGAATATCGATCTCATCATCGGTTTCTTTTTCTACGCGACACTGTAATTGTGCGACTGTCGACAGCAAGTCTTTTCCTGCAAACTGTTTGGCCAAGGTATCGTCTTCCAGCAAGCGAACGGCTAGCCAGCGCAGGTCGCAGTGATGTTGCTGTGCGGACTTAATCAATAACGGCGAAATATCACTAATGGCTTGCTCTAGGGCAGTGATATAGCTGATTTTTACCGACGGTATCGGCTTGGTGATCGCGGCGCGATTGATTACTGCTTTTAATTTATCTATACCGTCCTTATTCGAAGCACTAATCGGAATAACCGGACAACCCAAAAACTGTTCCAGATACTCGACGTCAATCTTAATGCCGCGCTGTTTAACCGCATCCATCATATTCAGCGCCAAAATCATCGGCACCTGCATCTCGATCAGTTGCGAGGTTAAATACAGATTTCGTTCTAAATTAGAGGCATCGACAATGTTAATGATTAAGTCGGCCTGTTTGGAGGCGACATAATCACGGGCGACTTTTTCATCTAACGATACCTGGTCATCTGCTGCTTCCAATGAATAAGTGCCTGGTAAATCGACTAATTCAATCAATTTATGATCGAAGCCGTATTCACCGGTTTTTTTCTCGACGGTAACGCCGGGCCAATTGCCCACATGCTGCCTAGCACCAGTCAGTGTATTAAATAGTGTAGTCTTGCCGCAGTTCGGATTACCGACTACGCCAACCGTAAAATCAGTTTTCATCAGAGTTTCTCTATCAACAATATGGCTGCCTCATCCTTTCGCAGGGTTAATGAAAATCCACGTAACTTAATCTCAACAGGATCTCCCATAGGTGCAAAACGGGTGATCCTAAACTCGGTTCCCGGCGTCAAACCCATTGCCAAGAGGCGTTTCCGATAAGCTTTTCCCGATTGCTCAAAGCCGACTACCTTTCCCGAATCACCCACTGCCAGGTTTTTTAAACTTAT
>JADHTX010000205.1 GCA_016784875.1 Methylobacter sp. | reverse complement strand
AAGGTGATAGGTTTAGCGGATCATGGTAATGTCGATAGCATTGATGCTATTCGCAACATTATGGACGAAAATGGTATTTTGGTGTTTCCTGGCTTTGAGATTGCGTCCAGTGAGAAGGCCCATTTTGTATGCCTGTTCTCTGAAAATACGACTACCTCAGAATTGAACCGTTATCTGGGCAGCCTTGAACTGCTTGATCCTGAAAATGGCGTCCAACCGTCAAAATTGAGCGCCGAGCAGCTGCTTAAGAAGGTTGAAGAAGACTTCAAAGGATTTGCTTTTGCTGCTCATTGCACTGATGACAATGGCGTTTTGTATCGTAAACTTAATCATGTCTGGAAAAATGCATTACTAAAAGCGGCACAGATTCCCGGCACACTGGATGAGTTGAAAAACCAACAGTGCAATGGCTATCGGCAGATGCTGTTAAACAACGAGCCTGAGTATAAAAAAGAACTGCCGATAGCCATCATCAACGCCAAAGACGTGGCAATACCTGATGATCTGGCTAATCCGAAAGCATCCTGCCTGATTAAAATGACCCGCCCCAGCTTTGAATCGTTCAAGTTGGCTTTTCAAGACCCGGAATCCCGGGTGCGTTTGAATAGCGATGTCTCCGAGAAATACTATTCCCGCATCGAAATCCTTAAAGTCACCGGCGGCTATCTGGATGGCGTTCATATCGAGTTTTCCGAACACCTGAATGCGGTGATTGGCGGACGGGGCACCGGAAAATCGACTTTACTTGAATGCATACGCTATGCTCTGCAATTAGACCCTATTGGTAAAAACGCAAAAACTCAACACAAAGCGATCATTGATGAAAATCTGGGTAAAACCAAAGCACGTGTTGAGTTAGTCATCCGTTCTTCAAAAATGAACGGCAAACGTTTTACTGTCGCGCGACGCTATGGGGAAAGCGCCAGCGTAAAGGATGAAAACGGCAATATCTCCGCGTTTACACCATCCGAGCTATTGCCCGGACTCGAAGTTTATGGACAGAACGAAATTTATGAGATTGCTCAGGATAAGACTAGTCAGCGACAACTGCTAACCCGATTTCTTGAAACCGGTCAGCACGATAGCGAGGCGCGTATTCGCGAGACGCTAAGCAAGTTGACGGAAAATAGGAAGAAATTGCTTGAAGCACAGAACAATGTCGCTTCGATAGAAGATGAAGTGGCCCGGCTTCCGAAGCTTGAAGAACAGTTAGGGCAATTTAAGACTTTGGGTTTGGAAGAAAAACTAAAAATCGTTCCATTGCTTGAGACGGAGAAGCGGCTGCGCAAAAGAGCCATAGAGGAAGAAGGCCCTAATCTCGATAAAGCGTTTCAAACCGTACGTGACAGTCTGCCGGATACGGCATTTCTGAGTGAAACCGCTATTGCCCATCTTCCTCATGCCGAAACCTTGCGCAAGATGCGTGGCAGTTTAGACGGGCTTCATCGCGACGCACAAGCATTGCTGAATCAATGGCAAACGAAATACGCCGAAGTAAAAGTCGCATTAACTGAAAGCGATAAGGTGCTTAATAGCAGCATTGAGCAAGAAGAAAGTGCATTGGAAAAAACGTTTAAGGAACTTCCCGCTTTTGAAGGCAAAAGCGGCAGTGAAATTGGTATTGAGTTTCAAAATCTGCTGAAAGAGATTGAAAAAATTCGTCCTAAGCAGGCATTAGTCGAGAATCGGAAAAAACTGGTAACGGAATTTAGCTTACAACGCGAAGCAATGCTTGATGAACTCTCATCGCTAAGATCTGAACGTTCAGCTCAATTTGAGCGCTCATTGAAGCGCCTGAACAAGCGGCTTTTGGGAAAGCTGAAATTAACACTGAAATTAGAAGCGGATCGCGAACCGATTGTGCAATTCTTTTCGCGCTGCAAGCTCGAAAATGTTGCTGCAGCACGGCTCGCCTGGATAAAGGAGGCAGAAGATTTCTCGCCGGTCAAACTGGCCGAATTGGTGCGACAAGGTGCCGATGCCTTGCGCAATTCCGATTGGAGCATCCCCCCTAGCGCAGCAGATGCTTTGTCCAGGCTGACAAATGAGCAGATTCTGCAATTACAAGAACTGGAATTGCCGGATTCGATTCTTATCGAACTGAATACAGCGCATGAAGGCGCGGAAAATCTCAGGCCTTTGGATAAACTTTCGACGGGACAACAATGTACGGCAATTCTGCATCTATTGCTGCTTCAAAACCTTGATCCGCTATTGATGGATCAGCCGGAAGATAATTTGGACAATGCTTTTATCGCCGACCGTATCGTGGCCGAGTTACGGTCGGCAAAAATAGCCCGCCAATTTATCTTCGCCACCCATAATGCCAATATTCCCGTGTTTGGCGATGCCGAATGGATCGGCGTTTTCGAAGTGCAAGAAGATCAGGCTTACCTGCCTACGGAATCGCAAGGTGCAATAGATGTTCCTCTAGTCAGGGATAAAGCGGCAAAAATTCTTGAAGGCGGAAAAATGGCTTTCAATCAACGTAAAGCCAAGTATGGATTTTGAGGTGAACCATGTTGAAAGCTGAGTTGCTGGAGATTATCGCTAACAGCGAAAATTCCGGGGTGGAGTTCAAACGAGATGATATTCGTCCTGAGCAGTTGGCAAAAGAGGTTGTCGCTTTGGCGAATTTTCAGGGTGGCAGAGTGATTCTCGGTGTCGAAGATGACGGTTCCATCTCCGGCATTCAAAAAGACAATCTGGAAGAATGGGTGATGAATGTTTTTCGAGACAAAATCCATCCCATGATTTTGCCGTTTTATGAGCAGATCAAGGTTGACGAGCATAACACCGTTGCTGTCATCACTTTCCCTCAAGGCATTTCCAAACCTTATGTTGTGCGACATGGTGGTGATGAAACAATTTATATTCGCGTAGGCAGCACATCGCCTCGGGCTACACGAGAACAGCAGATGCGTCTTTTTGAATTGGGCGGAATGCTGCACACTGAAGTTATGCCTGTTCCCAAGACGGATATGAGCTGCCTTGATGAAGTTAGGTTACAAAATTACCTAAGGGACATCATCAAAGATCCGGAAGTGCCGAACAGCCGGGACGAATGGGAGTCGAGGCTATTGGGCTTGGGTTTTTTAGCGGAAGCGGGAGATAAAGTTTATTGTTCGATTGCAGGTTTGGTTTTGTTTGGAAAAAGTCCGCGTCGCCATTTGAAGCAGTCAGGGTTAAGAGTTTTTGCCTTTGCGGGCGAAGAAAAAGAATACCAAGCATTATTTGACGAGATATTGGATGGTCCGCTTGTGGGACGATGGGATATTACAAGTTCAGGAAAAAGCTTGATCGATGGCGGGGTCATTGAGCGATTCATTGAACAGATAAGCCCATTCGTTTCGCTGGAAGCCTCCGCTATTGATGAAAATTTCAGAAGAGAAACACAATGGCTTTATCCCCTTGATGCCATTCGCGAAGTGGTTGTTAATGCCTTGGTGCATCGCGATTGGACTCGTTTTGTGGATATTGAAGTAGGTCTCTATGCTGATAGATTCGAAGTTATCAGCCCCGGTGCTCTGCAAAACTCAATGACGATTGAAAAAATGATCGCAGGACAGCGTTCGCCCAGAAATGTTCTCATTATGGAAGTGCTGCGCGATTACGGTTATGTCGATTACAGGGGAATGGGTATTCGTACCAAGGTTGTTCCTTTAATGAAACGCATGAACCATGTTGAGCCTATCTTTGAAGTGACCGAAGATTATGTAAAAACTATTTTGCCCAGAGCTAAAGGGACTTTTTGATTATTCCCGGGAATCTGCCGGTAATGATGGAGGTTTTTACTTATCTCCGGCAGCTTAGATTTCTACACGGTTATACTTTGCCCGGTCTATTTTACGGATTTTAAAATACATGTAAGAATATGATTCTTACAGATTAACTGTATTTTTTATTTTCCGCGTTCGCGACCGAGCGAAGTATAGTTCGATCCTTTCCATTTCATTTTTCGCGCTTTTTTCTTAGCCTCTTTCTGCTCGCGGATAATCACCAGCTCGGCCAGTTCCTTTTCCATCATCGCCGGGGTTTCCAGGCTGATTCTGCCGATGGTTCCGGCGCGCAATTCAGACAGCAGGATTTTAGACACTTTATCCATCTCTATGTGTCCGCCCGAGCGTAGACAGCCGCGTTTTTTACCGATGGCTTCCATCAATTGTTGTTCGCTTGCCGGGAGTTGCTCCAGCTGAAAGCGGGCCTGCAATAAATCGGGGTAATGCTGCAACAGGTATTCGGCGGCAAAGTAGGCGACATGGTCATGACTGATGGCTGTGTCTTTGATCGCGCCGGTGGTTGCCAGTCGGTAGCCGCTGTTTTTATTCTCGACGTTGGGCCATAACATGCCCGGGGTGTCTAAAAGAATAATACCGTTGCCGATGTCGATGCGTTGCTGGCTCTTGGTAATAGCCGGTTCATTGCCGGTTTTGGCAATTATTCTTCCGGCCAATATGTTGATTAGCGTAGACTTGCCGACATTGGGTATGCCCATGATCAGCGTATGGATCGGTTTGTCGCTGCTGGCTTTATTGGGCAACATTTTGTGGCACAAATCAGGTAGCTGACGCATTTTTTCAGGCTGCTCGGTGGTCAGTGCCAGCGTTTTTACGCCCTGTTCTTGTTCCAGATAACTTTGCCATTGCTGTGTAATCGCCGGGTCGGCAAGGTCGCTTTTGCTGAGCACTTTGATGCAGGGCTTGTCGCCGCGAAGAGCGGCGAGCATCGGGTTTTGGCTGCTGAACGGAATGCGTGCGTCCAGAATTTCGATGATTAGGTCAACCTGGGGCAGGATTTCTTTGACCTCTTTGCTGGCCTTGTGCATATGGCCCGGGTACCACTGAATAAGCATGATGTTTAGATACTGACAAAATGGTATATTTAAGCATCATAGCCGTTCAATCAACAGCTATAAATACAGAAAAGGATCAATTGATGAATATAATTAAATTATCAGGCTTGTTGGTTTTGTTGGCCGGATGTACGCAAGATCAACAAAACCAACTGTCCAGGAAGGCAGTTGAATTTCTGGACGGAAATTATCTGATCACTTATGCCAACGGTTCAACAACGAAATCATGGACGATCAGTAGCGGCAAGGTCACCACCAGCGAGAAAGGCTATTATTACTTCTGGGATAATAAGAAGCATTATGTGCAAACGCCGATAGAAAACACCTTTATTGAAGAAATAGATTAATGAGCCAGATAACAAGTAGTTTTTATGCTTATTTATCCAGGCTTAGATGGATTAAGCGTTGGGGATTAAAACGCAATGCGCATGATGAAAATGTAATGGAGCATAGCTGGGAAGTGTCCGTGATTGCGCACACTCTGGCTCTGATTAAGAACCGTTATTATGACGGTAATGTCGATGCCAATGCGATTGCTACGGCGGCTTTGTATCATGATATTACAGAGGTAATTACCGGTGATTTGCCGACGCCTATCAAATATCATTCTCAGGAAATCAGTTCCGCCTATAAACGGATTGAACATCAGGCTGAGCAAGAGTTGCTGGCTCTTTTGCCGGTTGAATTGCGCGCGGATTATCAGGTGCTGATTGAGCATGACAAGATGCCGGTAGAGCATGTGCAAATTATCAAAGCGGCGGATAAAATATCAGCTTATCTCAAATGTCAGGCTGAATTAAAAGCCGGGAATTTGGAATTTGAAACCGCCGCTACGCAATTGGCTTTAATCATAAGTGCATCAGAGCAACCGGAAGTTGTTTTTTTTATGAAAGCATTTGCGCCCAGTTGCGGCTTAACGTTGGACGGATTGATGAAAACTTATTGAGTGGGGTTTGGCTGAAGGAGCATCCAATAAAACACTTTTTTCAGGATGGGTATCTCACGCTATAATGCCTCAGTTTAGTACAGAAGGCGACAGGATGAAGCTGTAAATAATTGCTGAAGCTTGTGCGAAAAGTTAAACAGATTGATCAATCAAAAAACTGGAATCTATAAGGTATGAGTGGACAGACGGATAAATTTACACGGTGCAGTATCCACGGACACGGAGAAGTTGTGAAACATCAATACACCATTGAACAAGCCAGAATATTATTGGATATTTTAAAATATCATAATGCATCAACCATGCTGCCTTCGTTTCATCAGGTCAAACAGGAAGCGCTTGATGAAGCACTGGATAAGCTACGGTTGGAGTTATCCGAATTTATTGCAACGGATGATGGGCTTGGCTTTATTGTGCCGACTCGAGACAATAAAGGCTTGATTTAGCAGGTTAATTTTTTAGAATAACATCGCATAATGCAGGAAGTGCAGGTGGTTCCGGCTTTTTGACAGCTGGAGCCGGGTTTTTGGCTTCCTCTGAAAACCACCAAGCCAATGAAGCATCGCAGCCATCGTTTTCAGGAGGCGATTCTTGTCCGATACAGTTTTTATTATTTGCTGGACATTTGAGACGTACATGAAAGTGATCGTCATGCCCCCACCATGGACGAATTTTTTTTAGCCAGTCATGCGTTGACTTACGTGTACATAATAGGCGTTTGATGCTGGGGTTGACGAAGATGCGGTCGACTTCCGGTCTACGTGCAGCAGTTTCAAGAATTTTCTCGTGAGCAGGCGACCATTGATTATCATTGATTGCATCCGATTTGGCGACAAGAACTGAGGGAGCGCCCCAGGTTTCACGCT
>JADHTX010000204.1 GCA_016784875.1 Methylobacter sp. | reverse complement strand
CAAAAAGCACGAAAATATTCAAAGAAATACTAAGTTGTGAATTGTCGCCCAAAGGGTGAAAGTCTGTTTCAACACAACATACCGATTTATTTAGTGTCTTTCGTGATTTTCGTGGACTTACTGCGGTTTTTAGGTTGATGGCTTGCAGAGGAGCTTTGATGCGCTTACACTGCAAAATCATGTTTTAACTATCTGTGAGGAGATTCCCATGTTAGAAAAACACCAGCAAGCCCCCCAATTTAGCTCAAAAAACCAACATAACGAGTCGATCAATCTATCCGATTACGCCGGAAAAAAGAACGTTGTCTTGTATTTTTATCCCAAAGATGACACCCCCGGCTGCACTATTGAAGCCAACCAATTTACCCAACTAGCAGAAGAATTTGCCAAAGCCGATACCGTGGTTATCGGTGTAAGCAAGGATTCCTGTGCCAGTCATACCGAGTTCATCAATAAATTCGGCCTGAAAGTGGATCTTCTTGCGGACGTCAGCGGCGAACTCTGCGAGAGCTACGGCGTGTGGCGGGAACGGGAAAAGAACGGCGTAAAAAGCATGGCAATTCTTCGCTCTACCTTCATTATCGACAAACAAGGCGTGTTGGTTGAAGCCGCTTATGGCGTCACGCCCGAAGCCCATGCCCAGGAAATATTAGCAAAAGTAAAAAACCTGTAAGCCATGACAAATTTTAATTTTACCATTCATCACGCCAGTCTCGTTGTTGCCGATACGGCGGTATCGCTGAAATTTTACAGCGATATTCTCGGCATGCAGCAGACCGACCGGCCCGATCTGGGCTTTCCAGGCGCGTGGTTGCAGTTGGGCGCTCAGCAGATACATTTACTGGAACTGGAAAATACCGACCCGACCACCGGTCGCCCTGATCATGGCGGACGCGATCGCCATATTGCCTTAAGCGTACAGGAATTGGCACCGGTTAAAGAGGTGCTGGAGAAAAACGGTATTGCTTACACCTTAAGCAAGTCAGGACGACAAGCTCTGTTTTGCCGAGATCCGGACGGCAATGCGCTGGAGATTCTACAGTCGCCATAATTTCTAAAAGCCTGAATGCGGAACGAGCGTTTTGATACGTTTTCTGTGATATTTTCGTACGCAGAAACCGATGAGCGAACAGCCGGATAACTGCTCGCTCAGACCTTGGTCGTTTTGCAATCAACGCAAGCACCGATTTTTATTTTATGGCGTTGCCTTCAAAAATGCTGCGCTATCTTCCCTATTGATCATTCTCTTTCGGCTCATCGCTTACCGGTTCGACGACTAATGCCTTCTTTTTCGCAACAGGTTTGTTCCAAATCCCGTTGCTTGAAAAGCACGCCCAGCCCCATTTCAGCCAGTTAAGTAATGACACTGCCAACCATAACGACCAAGCCAGCATCAATAATCGGTACACCATCAACGGAACGGAGATCAACGTCGCAATAGGCAAAGTCGCCAAGCTTCTATCCTGATACCAATTTAAATTGAACGCTGAGGACTGGTTGCCGATAATCTGCATATCGGGCGAACCCAGCAATCCCTGCTCGACCGCCAAAAACAACAGACCCAGCGAAACCAGTGTCAATCCGCCGATTATAACTTGCAGCAGATTAAAATATCGTAAGCCTTCAACCGTTTGCGTCTTACGCCAGCCTAACAGCATTAACCATGCTATAACTAAACCCGCCGATTCCATGGGTATCTGACTTAGTCCCACTAATAACAAAAACCATTGCCAGTTTTTTAATGGGGTCAGTTGGATTTTGCCCAAGCCAAACGACACTATCGATATGACAATCAGCACTCCCCAAAATAACACCGCCGGGCCCAGTTTCGGCCCCATCGCAAACAATACCCAACGATCTTGACCTAGGCCGATATTCAGGTTGGCATTGACGCTCTCCGTCCCTAAATCAATCTGCGGTGTAGCCATGACACTGCTTATGCCTGTTGCTTCCCGCCAACTGATTGAGACTTGCTGCTTGCCGGGATTAATCGGTAAGGTGAGTTTTCGGCCGTCTTGCCTGATCGGTTGAGTCCGTCCATTAATAGCGACACTGTGTAATATCGCATTTTCCGGCAGGATAAGCGTGTGCTGCGCCCCTTGGGAACTTCTTAAGTTAATATTTAATTCGGCTTCCTGTGTGCGCTGTCCCGGTTTGATGCTCAAGCGGCTATTATCGATGGTCAAGGTTTGCCCTTCTACCGCCTCTGGCCGGGTTATTTGCAGGGTGATTTTCTCTCCAGGCCAAGGATGCCATTCAGGTAACCATTGCCCATCGTTATTCAGGTGGATCATTGCGATTCCGACCGTTTCCATATGCCAGATCGGACTTATATCCGCTATCAGTACTTCTACCCATTGCGTCGTTTCGGTTGCGACATAATCGATTTGCTTCGATTTTTCCAGGGTAGATTCCCATTGCAATTCGGTTTGCTGCGCCGGGATATTAACCTCGACTTTACCCTCCTTTACCCGAATGCCTGCGCTGGTCACCGACTCGCCCGATAATAAGGGTACAGCCAATACTACCGCAGTATCTTCTGCTGAAACCCGGACAACCCGAGTGATAACCCGCCAATCCAGGCCCAGTTGCAAGGTGCGCTCAATCCTGACAAATGGCGGCAACGCACCCGGCTCTAGTGCTGATTCACGCTGCTGCTGTTTAGTTTGGTTTATCCGGCTGAATTGCAGCTGATCGTCAACTTGGCTGTTTTCCTGCATGCCGATAACTTCCCAACCGGTATTTTGAATGCTGACCCAGTTCGGTTTTAGCGGTAACGGCAGGGTAAATTTACTTAATAAGGGTACAACACCAGTCAGAACGACTTGATGTTCGCCTACACTCAGGTTAATCCATAAGTCGTTGTCATCGCGATAAAGACCTGATGGCGACTTACCGTCAACCAGAATGTGATTCGGAAACCATTGCTCATATTCTGCTGGTAACGGAATAGCGACGGATTGCCTTGCATGAACCTGCAAGGCAATAGTCAATTCCTTATCGGTAATGGATATTTTCATCTGCTGAATTTGCGCGCAACTCGGCAAACAGTCGGGCGACACCGGTTTTTCCAATAGTCTAGCCCTTAACTCATCCAACATGGCCTTGTCGGGTAGTTCGGCATAAGCTTTGGTAGAGGGCATTGACAGCATCGGCAACAGCAAAAACCACAACAGCAACGGTGCCGCTGTTTTGACGGTTTTAAACTTGAATTTTTCCGCAACGCCGAACATCAGCAAAGCTAGAACCGCGACTAGCATCACGCGGATGAAATTGAGCAGCATGGTCACCGTTGGCGTTAAATACCATAAATGCAGCTGTTGCCCCGCATCAACGGAACCATTCCAAGACAACTGCACCTTATTCCATTGCCATTGCGGCAAGCCGGGACCGGTCTGCACTTTGGCTTTAGGATCGATGCGGTCGAAATTGACTGCCTCGTCCTTATAAGCAGAAGAAGATGCGGAAACAGAAGGCATCGATTTTTTAAACATCATATCCCTCACCTCGCTGATCGCTTCAGAGGCCGGTGCCGGTACACTCATTTCTGCCACTCTTCCAAGCATTACGCCATTTTGGACGCTGGGCATATTAATCACTTGATAGGGTTTTTCCAGTTGCGGATAAAGTCCGGTACGCACCTGCTCCACCATAAAAGGCAAAGTCGTCATAATTAACGCCAGCCAGAAAGCATTGCGATACCAACGGATGAATTTTAAAAACCTGCCTTCAGGCAATACCTTAATCAATGCAATCGCTGCCAAAATATTCAGCCAGATGAACTGCGGCGAGTCCGGTTCATGCCAGATTAATACCAGCGTTAGCAAGGCAAGACAACCCCAATAATGATTCCACAACCTGCCGGTTGCCAGCGCCGCAATTAGCACCACAAACAAGTCCAGCAATGTCCAACGGGAAATCCAGCTATCCGGCACATTATCCACGCCATTGGCAGCCAATAACCGCCAGCCGGGCGGCAGATTCAATTCGGCATTAACCGTGTGAAAATTCTGTTCCCAGCCCACCGCGCTGATCGAGTCGACGGCTCCGATGGCGCGACTGTCGGCATCCAGCGTTATCGAGCCGTTTCTGACTTCCACGCCTTGCTTGCCGGATTTATCTTGCGTAATAAACTGGTTGCTGCCGTTTAGGGTGACTTTGCCCAGCTGCATTTGCGGCAAGGTGTTAAGCCGCCAACCGCGAGTCATTTTTCCGGTAATCGTATCATTGACGGTATAAGCTTCGCCGTTGAAATCCAGCCATAGTTTTCTGCTGAGATTGAGTTGATTAGGCTCAGGATCCGGATCGCCCCGGCGTATGATTTTAAAGCCCATAGCTTGGCCCTGGTTAATTTTATAAGCCGGGAGGTTTTTCCATTCGTTAGGCAAATTGGTTTGATTGGGATCTATAGTGCTCAGTTGTTCGATTTCAACAACGCGCAATTGGGGCCGCGCATCGAATACCCAGATTTCCGAATCCGGCCAGCGGATGCCTTGCGCATTTTCAAGCTCCGGTTTTGGCGCAAGCGGTAGCGCATCCAGTTCTTTGCTGTTTCTCGCCAGTATATCGAGCTGCCAATGCCCGGGGCGCAGCTGGATCAATAACTTTCCGTCAGGCTCCAGACGAGCGGGCAATGGGCTCTGTAAACTCAGCGGAATAAAATCATCCAGAAGAGGACGGGGTAATTTCACTTCGCGTTGCTCGCCGGAAACTTCCAGCACCAGCCGGGTTAAAACCTGTGCGGGTACTTCATCGGTGATTTTTCGAAATATCTGAATATCCAGATTGTTTTGGATATTTTCCGGCTTCTTTAGGCCAATATCGCTTTCCTTTAACCACAGCTGTCCGTTTTTTATGGTCGGCGTCGGTACGATCGCGCCATTAATACGCAGAGCTATCAAGCCGGTATCATCAGGTATTGCTAAGTTATCAGGAACGGCGTTCCATAAGAACTCGCCATTGATTTGATGCTGAGAGCCCGCAGCCAGTTTAATCGAGGGGCTGCCGTTTTTATCCATGACCAGCGCTGTTTTGTTATCAACCGTCACATTCAGCGGCCAGTGTCTTTTATCACCCGGCAAACTGATCCAGCTGTCCTGGTACACAAGCCAACGCATCGAAAAAGTGCCGTTCGCGTTTGTGAAATCCAGCTGTGTCTGGGTAGGCCAACTACAGCGTTTTTGCTGGTAACTGTTGTAGATAAAAGGGCAGGCGGGCTCTGGGCTATCCTGCAATACCCAAGCTATCCAAGGTTTAAGCGGTTCCGGCACCTGCTCAGGCATTAATGGCTTTGCTTGTGTGACTGATACAAACAATATTGCGCTTAGAAATAGCCAAACGATTCGACTCATGATGCACTCCTGATTAATAACCACGAAGATACGAAGGACACGAGGTTTCTTTTTCGCGCCCTTCGTGGTTTTATGCTTTCAATTGATGCATCCTTGCCATAATTAGGGGCTCTTTACATAATACTTAGGGTGCTGTTCACTAACGCACATCCCACTCAAGCCCTCTCATTAACCCCATCCCAACAACCAGTGGGTGCGCATCAACAGGTTTTAGTAATTGCCGTATTTTTTGTTGCACATCCGCAGGATTGATGGCGCATGGCCGCAGCTTTGAATGCTTCTCCGGTTGCTCAAGATGCAAAACGACTCTTAGCTTGCCTAAAGCCGATACCGCATGGGCTAACTGCTTTTCATCAGGATTGGCTGCATGAATTTTTGCCGGAATGATTGCCGCCAATGTATCGAAAACTTTGTGCGCAATTTCTTCCCCTAAGTCGGAGGGTTTTGTGCGGAGATTAACACGATAATCTTTGACTTCAATTAACCATGCTGTTTTATTTGTATCAATAGCCAGCAAATCCAACGACTTGATACCGTTCCACATTCGTGAGAATTGATTCCGATAAAATGTCCAGTCATCGTATTTGCTGACCTGCCAATCATCAGGAAAATCAAAATCTAATCCATCCACGTTGAAACGCTGCATGTCAATCGACCGCCAGAAAGCGGTCGGATTGCGCCAGCTCTTCGTCTAATGCAGCTATATCGCCTATCTCGTCTACTGTAGAGCCTTGATCAATACTAACGCCATCCTGGGTTTTATGGAGCCCGAAAAATCTGGTTTTAACGTTTTTGCGAATTGGGTCAGACAGTAATATTTCAAGCTCCCGTAGCAAGTAAAGGCTGTGTGTAGCAATAAAAACTTGAATGCCTGAGTCAGATAAATCCAAAATACTTTTGGCAACTTGTTTTATGAGCGCAGGATTGAGATTCGCCTCAGGTTCATCCCAGAACAGGTAGCCTTTGTCGAGTAGTGCGCCCGTTGCAATCAAGCGCGCAAGCATCCCTAACTTACGCAAGCCTTCGGCAACCAATGGCATTTCCATACGCCCGCTATCATTTCTTAGATAAAATCGTCCGTTTTTATCAAGCTCTATGGCCCCACCCATTGCTATTTCTAAAGGTTCAAGAAGTTCACGAATTCGTTTTTCCTTCGGGCCTCTTTGTATTAATGCGCCGAGTATACTTCACCCGGTCACGCCTGCGGATTTTTCAAATAGCTGGAATTTTGGGTTTAAAAGTGTTTTAACTTGTTCCTTGAAAGCAGATTTCACCTTATCAAGGCAGTCGTCAATAGCTTCCTTGAAGTGGCAAAATGT
>JADHTX010000203.1 GCA_016784875.1 Methylobacter sp. | reverse complement strand
CCCGGCTCTTACCACCCGATTTAAGCCGGGTTCTTCGAGTCCTAGATCGTCCAGAAATTCCTTTTTTTCTTCTTCATCCAACTGGGCTATTTCTGCCTCTATGGCGGCGCAGATCGGCACAACCATCGCGCCTTCCTTTTCGGCTTGGGCTTGTACTTTTTCGAGTAATGGATTGTTCTCAAAGCCGTCATCCTGAACATTGGCAATGTACATGGCCGGTTTTAGCGTCATTAAACACAGGTCTCTAATCAGGGCTTTTTCGTCTTCTGTTAAAGGTAGGGTTCGTGCCGGTTCTCCAGAATCCAGCTGTTTGAAAACTTTTTCCAGGACGTCTTTTTTCGCCTGTTCATCTTTATTTCCGGTTCTGGCCGCTTTAGTCGCACGTAACAGGGCTTTTTCAACGGAAGCCATGTCAGCTAATGCCAACTCGGTATTAATGACTTCGATGTCGGAAAGCGGGTCGACGTTTCCGGCGACATGAATGACATTATCATCATGAAAGCAACGCACTACATGAGCAATGGCATCAGTTTCACGGATATTGGCTAAAAACTGGTTACCCAAACCTTCGCCTTTTGATGCGCCTGCAACCAAACCTGCGATGTCTACAAATTCAATCGTGGTAGGCAATACACGCTCGGGTTTTACAATCTCAGCCAGCTTATCCATTCTGGGATCAGGCACAGGAACCACGCCTACATTTGGGTCAATGGTGCAGAAGGGGTAATTTTCGGCCGCGATTTTCGCACGGGTTAATGCATTAAATAAGGTCGATTTTCCAACGTTGGGTAAACCAACAATTCCACAATACAGCGCCATAGAGTTCTCTGAGATTTTAAAAGAAGGGAGTGCAGCAAGATGAATCAAGCCGAAACAAAGTGGAGATTATACAAGCTATGGCTTTAATCTAAAAAACTAAAACAAGTGACTAGCGAGTAGCTTATATAGAGTTTTGCATTATTCATGCTCTTGCGAGAGTCGAGTTGTTAGATTTTTGTTCGCGTTTTTCATGCTGTTCGTGGTAAATAATTGAACAAATGGCTACACTATATCAATAAGCTTACACGCCAAAACAAATACGGACATGTTAAAACAGACGCCACTTTACAATCTTCATCTTGAGTTAGGCGCCAAAATGGTGCCATTTGCCGGTTATCTTATGCCGGTACAATACGATAAAGGCACGTTGCACGAGCATCTGCATTGCCGTAGCCACGTCGGTTTTTTTGATATTTCCCACATGGGACAATGTCTGATTCTAGGCAATGATGCTGTTCAGGAACTTGGAGAGCTGATAGTTAGCGATATTGCCAAGCTAAAACCCGGCGAGCAGAAATATTCGGTATTAACGAATGAAGATGGCGGAATTATTGATGACATCATGATTACCCGCATCGAATCTGGCCTGATGCTTATTGTGAATGCCGCATGCAAAGATAAGGTTTTTAAGTACTTGTATAAACGCATGTCCGGCCGGTGTTGTTTTAATGAACTGACCGGTCAGGCTTTATTTGCCCTTCAGGGACCTGATGCCGCATCGGTCATGAAAAAATTTTCTGTACAAGCCTCTGAACTTGCCTTTATGCAAGCCTGCGGAACCTACATCAACGACATAAAGTGCAACATCAGCCGTAGCGGCTATACCGGCGAAGACGGTTTCGAAATTTTGGTAGGCCATCGTTATGCGGAACGACTGGCCCGTATGCTGCTGGCTGAAAACAATGTTGAACCTATCGGCTTAGCGGCCAGAGATACATTACGCCTTGAAGCGGGTCTATGCCTATACGGCCATGAAATCGACGAATCAATTACCCCTATAGAAGCCGGACTTCAATGGCTGTTTAAAAAAGGTCACGACCAATTTCCCGGAGCCGAAAAAAACTGGGATCAAGTGCAACAAGGTCCAGTCAAAATCCGTGTCGGCTTGCTGGTGCAAGGCAAAATACCGGTGCGGGATGGCAGTGAAATTTTCAATAAAAACAATATTGTCATAGGCCATGTTACCAGCGGCAGTTTTTCTCCCAGTTTGGGGCAGCCGATTGCAATGGCATTGCTAACCCGAACTGCTGCCAAATTGGGCAATACGCTATACGCCAAGGTTCGCGACCACAAAATACCGATGATCGTGACCCCATTGCCTTTTGTCCCCCATCGCTACTATACAAAAAATGATGAGACTCCAACGCTAGAAAAACAGACTGCCAATTCAAAGCAAGATAACAATCCTTAAAGGGCCGTTATCGGCTTCCCGTTTAAGGTGGGACAGCTTAAACGGGAAGCCGTTCGTGGTGACCCTTCGGCTGCGCTCGGGACTAAAGGCCTTGTCGAACCATGATCGGCTGTTTCACAATCAATGCAAAATATTTCACCCAGCTTACTGGGGGTATCCGAGATCCATTGTATTTGATGGAGCCAAATAATCACCTAATCAGATTATTTTTCGTGCCTTTCGTGCCTTTCGTGGACAATGCTTTATATTCTATACTTCGCACGGTTACGGTTGAGGAAATGATAGCGAGTTGATTTTTGTCGATAACAAGGCGTTAAAACAGGCGCATAGCAAGCTATGAAACTGTTTTAGCAACGCTTCTATCGGCATAAAATCAGCCGCTAGGAATCCGCAACCGTGGCCGGGCGAAGTATATTTCTTAACTGCTGAATAGGTACCCATCATGCCCCCATCTCGTCCTAGCTTGGCTCAACTGGAAATGCGCGGTAATTTCATTAACCGCCACATCGGCCCCAACTCGCTGCAAACCCAAGACATGCTGACAGCGCTGGGTTTAGTCAACCTGGAAGATATTATCAATCTGGCCATTCCATCCAACATCCTGAATCATGAACCGTTAAAACTGGTCGAGACAATTAGCGAACGCGCAGTCATCAAGCATCTGCGTAAAATGCGAGAACGTAATAAAGTGTTTACCTCGATGATAGGCATGGGTTATTACGATACGGTCATGCCGGCGGTGATTAAACGCAATGTGCTGGAAAACCCGGCTTGGTATACGGCGTATACGCCCTACCAAGCCGAAGTCAGTCAGGGGCGACTGGAAGCGTTGCTCAATTTTCAGCAAGTCATTATCGATTTAACCGGCATGGCACTTGCCAATGCCTCTTTGCTTGATGAGGCCACGGCAGCGGCAGAAGCCATGACAATGTCTCGTCGTTTGTCCAAAAGCCCGGCCAACAGCATCTTTGTCGACCAAAATTGTCATCCGCAGACCATCGCCGTCATCAAAACCCGCGCCCGTTCCTTAGGCTATCAGGTTATCGTCGCCGACCCTTTTTACGATTTGGAACAATACGATTTTTTTGCTCTATTGGTGCAATACCCCAGCAGCAAAGGTGAAATAAAAGACCTCAGCACCGTCACCGGCATAGCCCACGCCAAATCGGCGATGGTCACGGTAGCGGCGGATTTGTTGGCGTTGGTGCTACTGAAACCGCCAGCTGAATTCGGTGTCGACATTGTAGTTGGCAACTCCCAGCGCTTTGGCGTACCGATGGGGTACGGCGGCCCTCATGCCGCGTATTTTGCCACCAAAGACGAATATAAACGCTCGGTTCCCGGCCGCATTATCGGTGTTTCCAAAGATAGTCACGGACAACTGGCGTTACGCATGGCGTTGCAAACCCGTGAACAACATATTCGCCGGGACAAAGCCACCAGCAATATCTGCACGGCACAGGTACTGCTTGCCGTGATTGCCGGATTTTATGCGGTTTATCATGGTAGCGAAGGCTTGCGCCTGATTGCAGGCCGGGTACATCGATATGCGCAAATCCTAGCGGCAGGCATTAACCAACTAGGCCATCAGGTGCTTAGCGAGTGTTATTTCGACACCTTGATTGTCAGCACCCCGAACAGGGCAAAACGCATCGCAGCCCAAGCCGCAGAAGTCAATATCAACCTGCGTATTATCGATGCCGATCATATCGGCATTTCCTTGGACGAAACCACCACGCGGGGGAATTTAAGAGATGTCTGGCAGGTATTTGCATCCGCCACCGCCGATCTTCCCGACATCAACGGTTTGGATGCCTTAGTCGGCGAGTGTATCCCGGACGCTTTATTGCGCAACGACCCAATTCTGCAACATCCGGTGTTCGACCGCTATCATTCGGAAACCGAAATGATGCGTTATATGCGCCGCTTGGCCAGACGCGATATAGCGCTGGATCGTTCGATGATACCGTTGGGCTCCTGCACTATGAAGCTGAATGCCGCGACCGAAATGCAGACCATTTCCTATTATGAATTTAATGCATTGCACCCGTTCGCGCCTCTGTATCAGACTCACGGCTATCAACAGATGTTTGCCGAACTGGAAGATATGTTATGCGACCTGACCGGCTTCGATGCTTTTTCGCTGCAACCCAATGCCGGATCTCAAGGCGAATACACCGGCTTGCTGGTCATCCGTAAATACCATGAAGTGAGAGGTCAGGCGCAGCGCAATATCTGCTTGATTCCCGCTTCCGCGCACGGCACCAACCCTGCCAGCGCAGCAATGGCAGGACTTAAAGTCGTGGTGGTATCCTGCGACGAAAACGGCAACGTCAGCCTGGACGATTTGCACTCGAAAGTAGCCGAATATAAAGACACCCTTGCCGCGCTAATGATTACCTACCCGTCGACGCACGGCGTGTTTGAACAAGCGTTTCGGGAAATCTGCGACCTGATCCACCTGCACGGCGGACAGGTTTATCTGGATGGGGCCAACTTTAATGCCTTGGTAGGATTAAGCCGTCCCGGTAAAATCGGTGCCGATGTTGCGCATCTTAATCTGCATAAAACCTTCTGCATTCCGCATGGCGGCGGCGGCCCCGGCGTCGGTCCGATAGGCGTGGGCGCACATCTTGCTCCATTCCTGCCCGATCATCCTGTTGTCGAAGGGGTAAATCCAGCCAAAGGCGAATACGGCACCATAGGCACGGTATCCGCCGCCCCTTGGGGGTCGGCCTGCATCTACACCATTTCTTGGGCATATATCGCGATGATGGGCGCTGCCGGTTTAAAACGCGCAACTCTGACAGCCATCCTGAACGCCAATTATATAGCCAAACGACTAGCGCCTTATTACCCGATTTTATACACCGGTAAAAACGGCTGGGTGGCGCATGAATGCATCATTGATTGCCATGATTTTAAAAAAATCTGCAACGTTACTGTAGACGACATCGCCAAGCGATTGATCGACTACGGCTTTCATGCGCCCACCGTATCGTTCCCGGTAGCCGACACCTTGATGATAGAACCGACGGAAAGTGAAAATAAAGCGGAGATCGATCGGTTTTGCGCGGCGTTAATCGCCATTCGGGAAGAAATCAAAGCCATAGAAACCGGCGATGCCGATGCCGAAAACAACCTGTTGCACAATGCTCCACACACCCACCGCTTGCTACTGGAAAAATGGAATCTGCCTTACTCTAAGCAACAGGCTTTTTTCCCAAATAGCGATCAGCATGACGATAAATACTGGCCGCCGGTCGGGCGTATCGATAATGTTTATGGCGACCGCCATGTGTTTTGCAGTTGTCCGCCAGTGCAGGATATATAGGCATGGTGTGCAGAAAAGCTTTGTCCGCGCCCCCTCCCATATGACTTTGAACAGCGTATTTACGGGACTGCTTGTGTTATTATCCGGAACACTGTACTAAATTCACTTTGAGTTTATTCCCATGCCAAAAATCACCGATCTTTCCCAATTAGATTTAAATAAAACCTACAGTTATGCCGATTACTTGACATGGCAATTCGATGAGACCGTGGAACTCATCAAAGGCAAAATCATGTTGATGTCTCCCGCGCCGAATGTGAAGCATCAAGACATTTCCATGAACCTGACACGGTCATTGTCTGTTTTCTTCAAACATAAAAAATGCCGTGTTTATGCCGCGCCGTTTGACGTACGCTTATATGACCGTAAAAAATCTATCTTGGCTAATAAAGAAATTCACACGGTTGTACAACCTGATTTGTGCGTGATTTGCGATACCCAAAAATTGGATGAACAAGGTTGTAACGGTGCGCCTGACTGGATTATTGAAATTTTGTCGAAAGGCAATTCTAAAAAAGAAATGAAGATCAAGTATGAATTGTATGCCGAAACCGGGGTAAGCGAATACTGGCTGGTTTATCCTTATGAGCAAGCAGTCTATCAGTTTGTCTTAGACGCTAATGGGCGTTATCAATTAAAAGATATGTATGCAAATAACGGCATGGCAATACCGCATTTATTTCCTGAGCTGACGATTGATTTAAGCGAAGTATTTGAATCGTTTGATGATGAATAGACGGGGGGACAGGTTTTTTGCCCACCTTAGGTAGAGCAATGCAGGAGCAATTGCCGAGGCGACGCAGGAGCGCAACTGTTTATTCACATCCGCAACGGCGTGACTTTGCCGGTCATGCGATAGTTCCAATAATCCGCCACAACCTGGGCATGGTCGAACGCCAGCACTGCGGGAAGATTGTCGAACGTAAAAATGCCGAAATTTTTTGCATCGTCGGCGGCTTGCGGCATTCCGCTAGCTTCGGCAATATAGACAGCGGTAACGGTATGATTGCGGGTATCCCGTTCGGGATTGGAATAGATACCCAACAATACCGTCAAGCTAATGTCGAGACAGGTTTCTTCTTTGGCCTCGCGAATAGCGGCATGCTCCACAGT